>JAUSPI010000144.1 GCA_030655775.1 Syntrophales bacterium | reverse complement strand
TTTCTTCTCAACCTGTGGCGTTTCCATAGAGCGCTCAGATATGATAAGCGTAGGTTTTTTCGATGAAGATTTTTCAGGTTATGGTGGGGAGGATGAAGAATTGGGATTTCGCTTGTTCCGAAATGGGGTTCGTCTTGTTTGGTGTGCTGATGCCTTGATGTGGGACACCGATGACTCATTAACCTTAGATAGAGTTTGTTCGAAGTATCGCCAATACGGATTGGGAAGTGGTCTATTGTTGTTTACAAAACATCCAGATTACCGAAAATATTCGCCATTCAGTAAACTGGAACCAATTAATTTCAAATCTGATGGGATAAGAACAATCATAACTAAATTGTTAATGCGAATGGTCTTACTACCTTGGGTTGCCCATTTGGTCCGCAAAGCCCTATCTATGATTGACCACCTGCCTTATAACCCACCAAATTTACTTTACAAATATGTCTTTAGTGCTAGCTATTTGGAAGGAGTTCGAGAGCGCAATACACCAGCCGATTGGAATGAAATAAAGGGACATACTTATAACCTGCGTTCCCGGATTATGTAACGAGTAATTCACTACAAATCCAATAAATAGAAGCTATTCAGATGATTTTCCCTTGACTTTTTCATCGTTACATTTAATAATATATGTAACGATGAATGGAGGGAAGTGCTGATGGCGGCAATCGTATATCAGACCAATAAACAAACAGGAATCACCTATGCTTATGAATCTGCATCCTATTGGGACAAAGAAAAGCAGCAGTCCCGTGCAAAACGCAGATGCATTGGGAAGGTGGCACCAGAAACCAAAGAAATCGTCCCGACCAGAAAAAGAGCTTCTGCCAAGGATGCTGAAAGTTATGATGACCCCCCTAAAAGAGGACCGGTACCCACAACGAATTCTTCTCGAGGCTTCTACGGGGCCACTTACCTCTTTGACGCTATAGGCGAGAAACTCGGAATGACCGCGGATTTAAAAAAATGCTTTCCGGATACCTACAAACAGGTTCTATCAACGGCATACTACCTCATACTGGAGGACAGAAACCCACTGAGTCGTTTCCCAAGATGGGCGGCCACACATAAACATCCTTATGAAAGAAACATCCCTTCCCAGAGGAGCAGTGAATTGTTTGCATCCATTACCGAAGACGCTAAAGATCGTTTCTTCCGACTACAGGGAAAACGCCGGGTAGAACAGGAATACTGGGCATACGATACGACCTCCATATCAAGCTATTCCAAGTGTCTGAGTCAGGTCAGATATGGTGTAAACAAAGACCATGACCCGCTGCCGCAGATTAATATTGCACTCCTCTTCGGCGAGAAATCCAACCTGCCGTTTTATTACCGCAAGCTGGCGGGGAACATCCCCGACGTGAAGACGGTAAAGAATCTCCTGGCAGATATTGATTTCTTCGGGTTTGACAAAATCAAGCTGGTCATGGACAGGGGCTTCTACAGTGAGGCCAACATTAACGACCTGTATCAAAACCACCTGAAATTCCTGATTGCCGCAAAGGTGTCACTGACGTTCGTGAAGGCCGAACTGGATAAAGTGCGCGATTCCATACGCACATGGACAAACTACAGTCAGAAGTATGATCTGTATGCCTATTCCACCAAAAGAGACTGGGATTATTCACAGGATCGACCCTACAAGGGCGACACCCTGAAAGGGAAACGCCGCATGTATCTACACCTTTACTTCAACAGTGAAAAGGCAGTGGAGGATGAGAAGAACCTCAATATCCTGCTCTGCACGCTTCAGAAAGAATTGGAAAGCGGCAAGATAAACCCGGAACACGAGAAGCAGTATGCCAAATATTTTGATATCAAGACCACCCCGGCAAGGGGAACGAAGGTCACTGCCAGGCAGGCGGCCATTGTTGAAGCAAAGAAGAACTACGGATACTTCGTGTTGCTCAGCAATGAGGTAAAGGATCCCATCGAAGCCCTGGAGATCTATCGCAACAAGGATCTTGTGGAAAAGGCATTTGGGAATCTGAAGGAACGCCTGAATTTCAGCCGTCCGGCTGTCTCCTCTGATCAAAGTCTGGATGGGAAGCTGTTCGTGGAATTTATAGCCCTGATACATCTTTCCTACATCAAAAAAAAGATGCAGGGGGGGAATCTTTTCAAGAAGTACACGATGCAGGAACTTCTTGATGAATTTGACATCATTGAATGCTTCGAGCAACCGGGGCGTGATCTACGCGTAGGTGAAGTAACTAAGCTGCAAATCGCACTTTATGAGGCGATGGAGATTGTGCCACCGACCTCGTTACATTAAGGGCGGGAATGCAGGTAACAAGTATAATACCGAATGGCGCACTCTCTAACAGCATTTGAAGCCGCTTATGTTCATAGATGATTTTTTCTTCAAACTGCTTGCGCTCGGCGATGTCCCGTATAATGCCTATTGCAGACCATCTGTTCTGCAAATATACCGCAGAGAGGGACAGCTCAACAGGGAACTCCGTTCCGTCCTTCCTTAGGGCAGAGAGTTCCAGTGTTTTTCCAACAGCATTACCTTTTCCTGTTTTCTTAAAATGGTCCAAACTTTTCACGAAAGACTGGTAGTATTTTTGTGGGGCAAGGAGTGCATGGAGTTCTTTCCCGATAGCTTCATTGGAGATGTAGCCAA
>JAUSPI010000143.1 GCA_030655775.1 Syntrophales bacterium | reverse complement strand
AGCCTTTTATGGTTCTGCGTTTGTCCACAATTTTGCTATCCTTTGTACCCATATCCACTATCACCTACAGCGGCGTATTTCAAGAGAAATCTTATCATCCTGAGTTTGAAAAGCGCGCCTGCTTAGTGCGTAGAAATCATTTGTTTTTTACTCACTCTTTTGCTATCATGAAAATAGCTGATTTTATTGGCTTTTAAAAATCCGTTTTTGGGAGGGTTTTTTACTCACCTGTTTTATGGATATAAAAACCGTTGCCATATATGCCAGGGTATCAACCGACCGGCAATCAACCGAATCACAAATAAACGCTCTCCGGGAATTCGTCGAGAAACGCTCCTGGAAACTTTTTAGAGAATACATAGACACTGGCTTTACCGGTTCCAATATGAAACGCCCTGCCTTCAATGAAATGATTACAGATGCTAAAAGGCGAAGCTTCGACGTTCTCCTGGTCTACAAACTGGACCGACTGAGCAGATCCCTGAAAGATCTTATAGCCACCCTGGACGACTTGCAGTCTTTGGGGATTGACTTTGTTTCTTATGATAACGGCCTCGATACCACCACGCCGACCGGCAGACTCCTCTTCCATGTTGTCGGTGCCGTGGCTGAGTTTGAAAAAGAGATTATCCGTGAACGTGTAATCGCCGGCCTTCATAACGCCAGGAGCAAGGGTAAGCGCTTAGGCCGACCCCCTGTTCCAGACTTCAGAATAAATGAAGCCAAAGAAATGCGAAACCGAGGCCTTTCTTTCCGGAAAATAGGTAAGGCTTTAGGTGTTAATGAATCAACGGTTAGAGAAAGGTTGAAGGTAAAGTAGTTTTTGTGGGTTTCCTTAATGAAATCTGATGGTTTTTACTTCTGTGCCGGACATGATTTTTATGGCATCTTTGATAAATTTATTGTAACCTGTTACGTAATGGGGTACACTGTTTATGGTAAGTAGCATAAAGCACAAAGGCCTTGTCGCCCTCTACTATGATGACCAAACCAAGGGGGTAAAGCAAGAGTTGGTTAAGCGGCTGCGTCACATTCTTGCTTTACTTGACACTGCCTTTGTTACTGAAGATATGAATATCCCGGGACTACGGTTTCATCAGCTCAAGGGAGACCTTGCCGGGTTTTATTCGGTATCTGTTTCGGGGAATTGGCGGGTGATTTTCCATTTTGAGAACGGACAGGCAACCGATGTTGATTTGATTGACTATCATTAGGAGACATAAACTATGGCTATGAAAAACCCTCCACACCCCGGCGAGATTATACGGGATCTGTGCATCGACCCCCTTGGCCTGACCGTTACAAAAGCCGCTGAAGCCCTTGGCGTAACGCGGAAGACCCTTTCGTTGTTGCTGAATGGGCACGCTGGCATTTCCCCTGAAATGGCTTTGAGGCTATCACAGGCTTTTGGGCGCAGCCCTGAAAGCTGGTTGCAGCTTCAGGGATCATATGACCTTGCCCAGGTGCGGGGGTCCGGCAGCGAGATCCACGTTAAGCCGCTTATGGAGCACGCCCCGTCACATCCATAAAGCCCAACTACTAAGCAAATTGGTTTCCTTATCTTCCCGAGAAATATAAGTTTGTGTGTTTTGTGTTTGTTTGGTTTAGTGTTCTATAAAACCGTTTTATACTGTTTTTAACAATCCATAAATACGCATTTTAAGATAGCTCGAGAGTGGTACTCCTATCCCTTTTGCTTTAGTTTCTGCATCTTTTTTTTCTGTTTGTGTTAAATAAATAGTCACCTTTTCAAGCCTTTCATGATCTTCTTTCCGTGGTCTTCCTCCTGGATTTTTGATGTGCACACTTTTGCTTGTAATAGCGTTTTCATCAACTCCTTCCAGTGTATCAACGCTAACAAATCCAGTCTTACTCATTTTGTTGCCTCCTTCAAAACCTCTCTGAGTTCGTGACGTAGTTTGTGCATCTCCTTTGCGGCCTGTGAGCCTTTGTTATGCTCTATGACGGACTTGCCGGATGCATATGAATCTTGATAATCTACTCTGTATCTTATAACAGTTTTTAACTGTTTAAGACCGTTTATATTATCAACAAACTCGAAAAGGTTTTCTATTTTTTTTACGCTTGTAGTATATGCGCAGTTAATTAACACATGTCCTGTCTTTTTAATTGTATTTAATACAGACATAAACCTGTTCAGACCAAACACCTCTATTTGTGATGGGCGTACTGGAATAACGACAACGTCCGACATGGATAGAACTTCGCGGTTATAATCGCTATCCAAACCAGCGCAATCAACCACCAGAAGTCCGGAATTGCCTTTATATAAATTACAGAGACCGCTTATCTCTTTTACATTGTTCGTGGTTAGTACTGGAATAGGGATTATTAAATTTTGCTCACGTAATTTTGCCCATAACGAAGCTGACCGTTGTAGGTCGAGGTCCAGAATCATGACATCTTTGTAATCAAGCAGCATTGCATATGCCAAGTTAACGGCTATTGTCGTTTTGCCCACGCCACCCTTGGGGTTTGCCACACTTAGTACCATGTTAGTAACCTTGTTAAACTGTTTTAAACATCTTGTTGATAATAATATTATATAATGTTATTGTCAAGCAAATATGGAATTATCAAAAAAGATGCAGGGTAGAATTCAGAAAGTTCTGGAAGAGTATGAAGATCCGGAGCTTGGATTTATGGCGCGTAGCCTGGTCCAAACAACCTTGCCACATCGAGACGTGGGTAAAGTCAATCAGTATTCCAGAGAATCGGGAAATATTACCCTAACCGTACAGCCAGCAATTACCGTAAAAGATGGGAAAGAAATTAATTACGGGATACCGTATGGCTCAATCCCCAGGTTGGTTCTCACGTGGCTTTCTACGGAAGTGGTAAAAACTAAAAACCAAAAAGTTGAACTCGGGGATAGCTTGAGTTCTTTTATGCGTGAACTGGATCTTCTTGTGACAGGAGGGAAGTGGGGTTCAATTCCGCGTCTCAAAAAACAAGTTGAAAGGCTGTTTCGCTCAAGGTTTATGCTGAGCGTGCGACACAATCAAGGGGTAAGCGAAAAAGATTTTGTCCTCGCGCAAGAACGCCATTTTTTTTGGGATGTGGTTAATCCTGATCAAGAAAGTCTCTTCAAATCAAGTATTGTTATTAGTAGCGGATTTTACGAGGAGTTGATTACAAAGCCGGTTCCTATTGATCTAAGAGTTATTAAACTTCTTAAGCAATCGCCTCTTGCAATTGATCTCTATGCCTGGTTGACATATCGCAATAGTTATCTTCAGAAAGAAACACTTATCTCGTGGGAAAAGCTTGCTCTACAATTTGGCAGCAACTATAAAGAAATTAGAATATTTAAACTTAAAGTAGGAAACACCTTAAAAAAACTTTTACATTTATACCCAGCCAGAACAACAATAAGAGATGATGGATTAATGATTTATCCTTCACCGACCTCAATTGCTTCTAAAAACAAAGGAAGTTTTCAACAGTTTTAAGTTTATTGAGACAGTTTTCCACGCATATTTGGTAACGCTTTTACGCATATTTGGTAACGGCTACCTTCACGTAGCCGTTACCTGTCAACGCTTTGCGGCCCCTCTCTTGTAGTTACTTATAGTACTTATAATTCCTTATATCCGTTACGGCGATGATGTTCATAACTTTTTTAAATAGTTTACAGAGAACTAAAATCGAGGGGACATGAGTAATGGAGTAAAAACCTATGCAAGCTATACTTTCGTGGTGTGGTATACTATGTTGGCCGCATTCATCCCGGCAAGTTGAGCAAAAAAATAAAGCGGTTACGCGTGTCGAGAAACAGGTGTTTTCCGTCACACATTCTTCGCGGTCAGAAAAACGATATGAAACCCGGTTAATTTTGTAAGGTGAAAAAAGTATATAAATTAATAGCTTCACCTATCACCCCGTAAACTATGACCTATCACTAAATATAGTGATGTATATCAATGCGTTGCGTGCTATACAAACTATACAAATAACAACAACGGTTGATGTTACTAATAAATTTTGGCAAAAAAGATTGAGTGGCCGGCTTATTGCTGCAGCAGAGTTTGCTTATGTTTCTATCTCGTCAATTTCCATAAAAGGCGGGAGGCGATTTAAATATATCAATTCGAGCTAAAAATCTTTCCAGTATTGACTGCAATTCCATCACTACAATTTTGCTTAGTACTGTTTCTGTTCTGGTGGCGGATTCTTTCAAAACCAAAAACTCTTGATTGTCTATACTTCGCCTCTGTGCATACAAAAAGTCGGTTATTGAACATGTGTTTTTTGGTAATCTGTTGTTGATAAACGCTTTTAAAACCACTTGGCAAAAAAAATTAAGACGGATCGGTGATTCAATTATTATTTTGTCTTTTAGATTCAAGGAAACGAAAATTAACCGTTGTTTACCATCCCCATCTTTATAAACCAGCGTAAAATTGCCGATATCTATTTTGTGTGTATCTCCCATATTACGCCTCGAAATCGAGTAGCCTGCGTTTTGCTTCTTCAACTTTTGAAGTTGGATCGCGCTTTTCGTTGGACAGCAACTTTCGCAATTTCCCCAAAAGCTCATTATGCATTTGCAGCTTAAACTCGTAATGGTTTAACTGTTCCTTATACTTCACTATCTTTTTTTCCCACTCAAAAATATTTATTTGTATTTCTTGGTATTTCTCTTTGAGCAGATTTTCTTTTCTTATAATCTCTGCTTGTTGTTTTTTAATACCATTTGCCGCTTCCTCTATGATCTGTTTCGCTTTTCCATGAGCATTTTTGGTTGTGTTTGCCGCTTCCTCTATGGAGGATTTTGACCATGACTCAAACAGAAAAATCACACAGACGGTAGCACCGGCCATAATGACACCCAGTGTAATATATACAATGTTTTGGTTTAACTGATAATACATCGTAACGCATATCGACAGCAATATTCCTAAAAATAAAACGGCATACTTTTTCATTGTTTTCCCTCGTGCGCATGTAGAAGTTTGGAAACATATGTCGGATGCAGCTTTAGTTTGTGATATTTTTCAATGTAGTCTGCTATTGCCTTGTAGCTCTGTCCCTGCTCTCGCATGATCACGATTTCTGCCATTAGCTGCGTGATTTTCCTTTTTTTCTTGCCCTCTCTCTTTTTTCTGCTCTTTATTTTTTCTGTGTGTCTGATTTTATGTCTTTGTATTCTTTCCATTACTTTTTTTCTTAGGGCTTCAAGGTCGTGATCCCTGTCTTTGTATACCGTCGGGTGTTCTGCGTTGAAAAAATGTTCAGCAGTTTTAATTAGTGATACAAGCGTTATTTGGTTAGGATCAAGTTCTTTCTGTTTGCTCCTGAGTTCGAAATACAGGTCCCTTTGATGCTTGATGGCCTCTATCAGTATTTCTTCAGGTTGCCCGAAAAGCCATGTAAGTTTCTTTTTGTCAGTTTTATTCATCGAAACAATACTAAGAATTTTAACTGAGAATGTCAAGCGTGGAATTAAGAATATATAATAATAATTAAGATAAATAATCTAATAAATAAAATGGTTTAAACAACACACTACAAATACTGCAAAAACCAGCTTTTGGTAACAAAAGCGGGATTACACCAACAAAACATAAATAATATATCTTGACTAAATCTATTTTATTTTCTAAAATAAAAGTATGGATATTATATCATTCTTGTTGTTGTATTGCTCTTGTGTTGTTTCAATGCCCGAAGCGCACAAGAGGCGGCCCTCGTGATTGCAAAAAACCGCAGGGGCAATCCGCGCGTGGGTGAACCACGATAGAGGCTATCGACAGATAGCTATCGAGTGTCGGGTGCAATGCTCGGCGCGTTTCCGATCCGGTTCGGTAAAACTGGAAAGCTGTTAAACTTCAGCTATTTTGTTAAAAAGTGGGTTTACTTAAGCGGTTACCTGCTGATTAAGGCAGGATGGAAAACGAAGAAGATATGAGAGGCGGGACAGGCTACCAGGTAACGAAAGTATTTAACGAATCCGGGATATTCAACCCCGGCACCTCAAAGCATGCCGAAAAAGCGATTGCACGCTCTGAAGGCGCTAAAACCTGGTCCGACCTCGGCAAATCTTTAAATATTTATTCTTACCGTACCGCCGAAGTGTATAAGGACACCTGGCACCAGGCGGCGAACTGGTGCAAAGAAAACCTCGGCGTTCGCGACGTGGAAAAACTACAGGGCGATCACGTCAAGGCATTTTTAGAGTCTCGGATTGCAGACGGGGTTAAATACAGTACGTTTCAGCGGGAATGCGCAGCCCTTTCCAAATTTGAGAATGCCTTAAACATGTATGCTGATCGGGTTGGTAAGGATAGCGGGTACAACTTTAGAGAAACCATAAAAGAGGTCAAAGCCGAAGCCTCACAGGTCCTTGACCGAGCCGTCACAACCCGGGCATACGAAACACCAAAAGCTCTAATTAATGAAATAAGAGATCCCGAACACAAGACGCTGGTTTCTGTACAACACGAGGGCGGGGCAAGGATAAACGAGATTTGGGGACTTGAAAAAGAAGACCTTAAGGGTCTGCGGATCGATGCCTATACAGGTGAAACAAGGGGCTATATTGAAGTTGAGGGCAAGGGCGGCAAGGAAAGGGAAATAGCAGTATCGGAAGACACCTATAGAAACCTTTCTGCGCTCATAGAAGAAAAAGGCAAGCTCGAATTTGACAAAAACGAGTACAGAGAATCGCTAAAAGAAGCTGCTTTGTCATCCGATCAGGACTATACGGGCTCACACGGACTACGCTGGAACTTTGCACAGGAAAGAATGGAAGAATTACAGGAACACACAAACATGACTTACGAGGAAAGATTACAAGAAGTTAGCTGGGAAATGGGGCACGAAAGGGCAGATATAACGGAACATTATCTCTTACGATAACACCTGGGGGTACGGCAACGATTCCATCATTTTGGGGCCGTTTAGTTGTTTTTGTCTGTTCCATCAAAATCGGCATTAATACGAGATATTACCTATGACAGAAAGGTTACAAAACCCCAATGAACCCAGCTGTGAATAAGACGAGAAAAAACCGGAGACGAAATAACTTCCGAGAATCAGGAGAACCGGAAGTTATTCGAGTATTTTCTGCAAAAAACCGGCAGATTTGCCCTCATTTTATGATAAAATACATATTAATTCCAGTGCTAATTAATTAAAGAGTATTTCTATTGGGTAAAAACGCAGCCATGTTTTCATTGGCCCCTGGCTTGACATTGTAACGATTGTCCTCTATACTAAATTACATATTTACATAAATACAGCAACTATGCAAAACGGCGCTAAGATTAAAGGAGGAGGACACTCAATGCCCTGGGCAAAAGTATTAAGAAGCGGTCAAGTCACCTTTCCGAAAGAGGTAAGGGAATCGTTGAACCTCAGAGAGGGCGATATTATTGATTTCCTAATCAAAGGCTCTGAAGTGACAATCCGACCCAAGGTTATGATTGATAAAGAAAAGGCCGAGGTTTGGAAAATGTTCGATGAAATGCATAACAAGATGAAAGGGGAAGATCCGGAGAAGGTTGAAAAACTCATCGAGGAAGCTATCAGAGGGGTACGAAAGGGAAAGATAACTGCCAAGGCCCAAAGGAAATGATTAAAGTTGTTTTAGACACAAACGTTGTAGTGAGTGCCTATTTGGTGCCAGCAGGAAAACCGGCTGAGATTTTATCATTGGCCAGAAAGGGAAAACTCCATATTTTCCTTTCCCGGGAAATTGTTGATGAGATTGAACGAACCCTTTTGAGCCCGAAGCTGAAGAAAATCCACAGGAACACGCCGGAGCAAATCAGTCTTTTTATTGGGGCCTTTAGTAAAGTTGCAACCGTCACGCCAGGCAAAAAATTAGTAGATTTTATTAAAGACGACCCGGACGACAATAAAATATTGGCGTGTGCGCTGGAAGGCGGGGTTGACTATATTGTGTCCGGGGACCATCATTTGACCGATTTGAAATCCTTTCAGGGTATTTCTATCGTCAATCCGCATATGTTCCTACAGGTCATAAGTGGGCAGTTTCCTTGAAATGTTTTAGCCCTTATTAAGGTTTATGGTTATTCTTTGCCAGAGCCTGTAAAAACCGGAAGAGTAGCACCGGGGGGAAGGTAATTATCCTTATTGTCGCGGGCAACAACGAAAGCGCTGCGTATAAAACTAATGTTTTTTACGCCCCGATCATTGCCTAAATCGGATTTCTTCTCCATTATTTCCGTTGTAGTATTTTATTGAGCTGCGCGCAGGAGAATTGTTAGAATTCCGCAAGTTTTATAAATGGCAGTTCCTTGCTGATTCCGTCTTCCGGCCGGACCAAAGATGTTTAGGTGTTTTTCATTTCTATTCCGCAGGCATTCCGTAGAACCCTTCTCATCTGGCCCGATGACTTGGCATATTCCTTGGCAATTTCTATGATCTCGGCATGTTCAAATGCAGCCTTTCTGAGGACAAGCAGCAACGATTCTATTAATGAGAAGCTCCTATTGTCCTTGGCCAATATAATACATGCATCGAGCCATTTTTGCCTGATATCGTTTCTTTTTGGAGCGTATCTGAGGATTTTATAAAGGACAAAATCAGAAAATGCTATGTCTTCATGGAACTTTGGCCACCACGCCTTGAGTATACTTTCAACCTGGATTGAAGACAAGAAATCGCTGACAGCTATATGCAAAGCAGCCTTCCAGTTACGTTCCAATGTTAGTTCAGAGGGGTTTAAAGCCGCAAGGGCGCCCGGAAGGCCACCATCCGCCTCTCTCTCTAATTGTTTCAGGACTTGACGATAGTCATTTGCTCCGCAGGTGCAGCAGTTTTCCAAGGTACACCAATTATGAGTATGTACAGCCCTAACGAGGTCGATGAAGGAGTCGGGCATGGGTTCCCGGTGGACCAGAAATCGCCGCGCACGCTGTGGGGTACTTGGGTAATGATACTCCTTCCTTCCGTATTTATAGCTATTCGATTGCACTACTCTCGGAAACGTCCAGTAGAAGTCCCGCTTTGTCATTACAAAGGGTCCATCGGCCGTGACTACGCAAAACTTATCGTCCTTGTCGAGGGGTTCAATTTCTTTCGCCCTAAAGCACAGCCTTGAACTAGAATAGGTTGTGGCACATCCTATCTGCGCGAAAGGAGAAATAGCTGATTTTCTTGGATAGTTTTGAGCGTCAGACGCAATAACTTCCAAGGTGGGCGAACTGTCTTCGGGGGCAGTGATGGAAGGGATGATACCCGTCAAGGCGTTCCGCATGTTCGCTTCATATTCGTGAACTTTTTTTGCACGCACCACGTAGGAAAAATGCCACATGCGAGAGAGCATCCCCCTGATCCCGGGGAGATATTTAAACAGCAACTCATAGGCAACATTTCCCAAAGCAACGATGCGTTTTGGCCGAACAATATCGATTTCCCTCTCAAAAAACTTAAGGTGATCCTTGAAGTCTTCTGGTAGTTCTTCTCCCCTTAACTCTCCCGAACGACCTCGGCGCTTATAGAGATCAGTCAAATGTGCCCTGCTTGCCCCTATTCCATAGAGTGTGTCATAAAAAGCTCGTCGATTAGGATGAGACTGTTTCCATGGGCTTGTTGATGGCTGGTCACCCACGATAAATAAAGGATCATCGCCCAGGAATCCCTGAACCTGGTCCTCTGTCGGAAATCGCCACCAGTCACGATGTGAATCAATGATGGAGGCCAATACTAAGAGTTGTTCTCTGACCGAAACCATTTGATTAGAAGTCATCGGATCCCCGGGGGTTAGCAATTAATATGCTGCTACCTATAGTGTCTGCTGTTTTTGGAACAGTGTCATCTTTTTTAACGAATATTTTGCCCTGCCTAATTTTCGATTTGTACCATGCGTAGTGAGACTTTTTCCACCTGCTGTCCGGGAAATGTGTTTTTACCAGTTCAGTCAACTCTTCATAGCTCGGCATCTCACCTTTGGAGTTGAAAGCGTCCACAACCAAGCCTTTTATGGTTCTGCGTTTGTCCACAATTTTGCTATCCTTTGTACCCATATCCACTATCACCTACAGCGGCGTATTTCAAGAGAAATCTTATCATCCTGAGTTTGAAAAGCGCGCCTGCTTAGTGCGTAGAAATCATT
>JAUSPI010000142.1 GCA_030655775.1 Syntrophales bacterium | reverse complement strand
CTGCCTCCCCGGGGTTGGCGCGGTCTACCTCCTTATAGACAACTGAGTGCCAACCAAGGGGAGGCATCCAAAATTCTTCGGGACATCAATACTGACGGTTTCGTAAAAAGTTTTTTATTGTCACCCTGAATCATGTCCTGAACTTGTTTCAGGATCATTCAGTGTCTCTAACTTCTTGAAATAATTAGATGCTGAAACAAGTTCAGCATGACAAAGGATCAGTTTCATGACTTTTTACGAAACCGTCAATGCTCATTTACAAGTTTCGGCAATTTGATATAGTCCCCATTCTAACTTCCGGATGGCTGAATGAGGACGAAGAGGAAACATAATGTGGGGGAACAAATGAAAGGATATGTTCAGGTCTATACTGGCGATGGCAAAGGGAAGACGACAGCGGCTCTGGGGCTTGCCCTGCGCGCTGCCGGCGCCGGTCTCAAGGTGTATATTGCCCAGTTTGTCAAAGGAATGAGATATAGTGAGATTAATATCCTGGATAAACTGTCAGACTCCATTGCGCTAAAACAATACGGCAGAAGCTGTTTCATTAACAGAAACCCGGACGAGAAAGATATTCAAGCCGCACGAGAAGGTCTCAAAGAAGTCAAAGAGATTATGTGCTCCGGCAAGTACCAGATGATTATCCTCGATGAAGCCAATATTGCCACCCATTACAATCTCTTCTCCGTGGACGAATTACTGGATTTCATACGGGCAAAACCGGAAGAAGTCGAACTGGTTATTACAGGCAGAGGAGCAGACCCGCGGATTGTCAAAGAAGCTGACCTCGTAACGGAGATGAAAGAGATCAAACATTACTACCATAAGGGTGTTCAGGCAAGGGATGGAATTGAAAGATGAAAGAGAATCTGTGAGTTCAAAAAGTTTTATAATATTCCTGACAATTGTAGGAATGCTGATATACATACCATCGTCGAGGGCAAATGAGGAAAAGACCGTGGGTAACTCCGGCAGGATTATAATCACTGCCGACGAGATTAAAGAGATGAATGTCAGGACAGTAGTAGAACTCCTGAATCAAATACCCGGTGTAGATGCCAGTGAACACACTGTCTGCCTCCAGGGTTCTTATATGGTTCGAGTTCTGCTCGACGGTCGGCCGATTCATGACCCTCTGTCAAGCCATCGCGCCGTTAAGTGGAATTTAGTTTCCATAAACAATATTGAAAGGATAGAAATCTACAGGGAGGTGGAAGCGTAGCCTTTGGAGATGACAGCAGCGGGGGTGTGATCAGTATAACGACTAAAAAACTTGAGGGAGACAGGGGGAATATTGAGGTCTATGGCGGAAATTTCAAAACCCGGAGCTTAAGCGTCAATTGCAGGCAGGACATCAAACCTTTCGGCGTCGGATTATCCGCCGGCTGGGATAAGACCGACGGTTTTAGAGAAAATGACGATAGAGATAAAAAAAGGATAGGAACAAAAGTTAATTATTCGCCATCTAAGGAGTATTCGTTTGATTTGTCATTAGATTTTGACAAAGAAGATAGAGGAATGCCTGGTTTGCCCGCCTTCCCGACCCCGAGATCCAGATCAGAAAACGAGACCTTCGGTTCCTCTCTCCTATGTCAGATCAGGGGCTTAAAAAGCGGCACACACATAAGCCGCTTTAGAAGGGGAAGCAGAAACCCGGACAGCGGACTGGAGACTGTCTTGAACAGCTGGTCATTAATGGAGGATTTAAAGCGAAAATTCGGGGAGATAAACACGGGGGTAGATTTTGCGATTGCCGAGGTAAGCGGAAATAAGGTTAAGACGAAACAGGAAGAAAAATGCGGAATTCATCTTTCAAAAGATCATCGTTTTGAGAATCTTCCGCTGACTTTAAGCGGTGGGGTGCGCTGTGCTTATTACTCTGAATTTCAAGAGGTGGTTAATCCCGAGATTAAACTGTGTTTTGACAGGGACAATTTTAGCATCCGGACCGCTGCTGTAAAGACCAATAACGCCCCTTCATTCCTTCAGAGATATTACGAAAGCAGCACAACATCGCCAAATCCCGATCTGGGTATGGAAAAGGCGATGAATTACAGCGCCGCTTTTTCATACCATCCGGACAAGGTATTTGAAGGGGGCATCACTCTCTTCTACAACAGGGTGAAAGACCGCATAACATATGTGTGTGGAGAAGGGGGTACCGGAGGAGGGTATGAAAATTTCGGGAAGGTGACTCTCAAGGGAACAGAGGTCTCCTGTAAGTGGGAACCATGCGATTCTCTGGAGATCAAGCCATCTTACACCTATCTCTCAGCTAAGGACGATGATACGGGCAAATGGCTTCCCTGCAAACCAGAGCATAAAGCAAAATTTGACATACGATATAAACCTTTTGTCGATCTAACCGTGTATCTGGACACAAAATATGTCTCAAAACAGTATTCCCGCGCGGACAATACGGAATCTGTGCCAGGATATTTCATTGCCGATTTCCGAGCGGATTATTACCTGAAGAAGATAAGGTTGTTTATGAAGATTGAAAACCTGTTCGACAAGAATTACTTATACGGGGATGGCTATCCTGCGCCGCCTTTAACCTGGAAGGTTGGTTTGAATTATGAATTTTGAAAAAATGAAACCGGAAGCAAGATTTCTTAATAAAATATTATTCGCCATCGTTTTTTTTATAATCCTGTTGAGTGCCGCACCTGTATTTTCCTATCCGGTGAAGTTTACTGATAGTCAGGGTAACAATATCACTATTACAGAAAGGCCGTCGAGGGTAGTCTCTCTTGTGCCAGGCATAACCGAAATAATATTAGGAATAGGGGCAGGAGACGCGGTCAAGGCCGTTACCTATTACGACACTTATCCGTCTGAGACGGTCAATAAGGCAGTCGTCGGCGGCTTTTTTTCACCATCCATCAAGGCCATTGGCGCGATAAAGCCCGATGTAATTTTCGTTTCCAGCCTGCATAAAAAGGTAAGGGAAAAATTTGG
>JAUSPI010000141.1 GCA_030655775.1 Syntrophales bacterium | reverse complement strand
GTCGTCCATGTGCTGATGATCAAGAAGTGCAAGGGATTATCCGAAGCCCAGAGCGTCTCACCACTAATGTAGCCGAGCCGCCGTATCACATCTGACCTAATTTCCTGTATAAGGTTCCTGAGTTCATCCTCTTTCCCCGGCAGACAGTGTCTTTCAATCAATACTCTTATCATGCTTTTTCATCTCCCCTACAACCTGTTTTTAACGATTACATCCACAACAGAAGGATCTGCCAGGGTACTTGTATCCCCCAGAGCAGTTACGTCATCCGCCGCAACCTTCTTCAGGATCCTCCTCATAATCTTTCCACTTCGCGTCTTGGGAAGAGCATCCGCCCACTGTATCTTCTCAGGTGTGGCAATGGGACCAATCTCTTTCCTCACATGGGCCACCAGCTCTTTCTTCAACTCTTCCGTCTTCTCAATACCGGCATTCAGGGTAACATAGGCATAAATCGACTGACCCTTCAGCTCATGGGGATAACCGACAACCGCTGCCTCGGCAACAGCATAGTGGGCAACCAGGGCGCTCTCAACCTCCGCCGTCCCCATCCTGTGACCGGAAACATTGATAACGTCATCGATACGACCCGTTATCTGGTAATAACCGTCCTCGTCTCTGCGTGCACCATCGCCTGCGGTGTAATAACCGGGGAACTGCTCAAAATAGGTCTCCTTGAACCTCTCCGGATCACCATAAACAGCCCTCATTATGCCGGGCCATGGTTTCTTTATGACAAGGGCACCGCTTGCAACCGTCTCCTCAAACTCCTTGCCCTCATCATCTACCAGGGCCGGCCATACTCCCATAAAGGGAACGGTAGCCATGCCAGGCTTGATATCAATCGCACCGGGAAGCGGTGTTATCAAAATCCCGCCTGTCTCCGTCTGCCACCAGGTATCAACAATCGGACACTCGCCACGACCAATCATATTGTAATACCAGTTCCATGCCTCGGGATTGATCGGCTCACCTACCGTACCCAGAATCCTGATAGAGGATATATCGGCCTTCTTTACCCATTCATCACCCTCCTTGGCTATAGCACGAATCGCCGTAGGAGCTGTATAAAAAATGTTAACCTTGTATTTTTCCACAACCTTCCAGAAACGGCTGATATCCGGATAGTTGGGCACACCTTCGAACATTACCGAGGTGGCACCGTTGCAGAGCGGCCCGTAAACAATATAGCTGTGACCGGTAACCCAGCCGATGTCTGCGGTACACCAGAAAATGTCATCCTCGTGATAATCAAAGATCATCTTGTGCGTATAGGCTACAAAAACAAGATAACCGCCGGTGGTGTGCATAACACCCTTCGGCTTCCCCGTGGAACCTGATGTATAGAGAATGAAAAGTGGGTCCTCGGCATCCATCCATTCCGGCTCGCAATCCGCATCCACCTTAGCCATCTCTTCATGCCACCAGAAATCCTTCCCCTCATTCCAGTTACACTCAATCTTGTCGCCAACTCTCTTTACAACGATCACCTTCTCCACAGAAGGACACTCCTCAATTGCCCTGTCACCACTCGCCTTCTGGGGAACCGCCTTGGCCCCGCGAAAGGTGCCGTCACAGACAATGAGCATCTTCGACTCGCTGTCCTGAATCCTGTCCTTCAGAGAATCAGCACTGAATCCTCCGAAAACAATGCTGTGAATAACGCCGATACGTGTGCAGGCAAGCATCGCTATCGCAAGCTCCGGAATCATCGGAAGATAAATACAGACCCTGTCACCCTTCTCGATACCGTGTGACTTGAGAACATTGGCAAACTTGCAGACTTCCTCGTGGAGTTCCCGGTAAGTATACGCCTTGTCTTCACCGGGCTCGTTGCCCTCCCACTGGATAGCTGTCTTGTCACCCCTCGTCTCAAGGTGCCTGTCAAGACAGTTGTAGGAAATGTTAAGCTTACCGCCTTCAAAATACCTGACGTATATGGGACCCTTACGCACGTCAAAATTGTAGTCCTCAACGCTGTCCCACTTCTTGAACCATGAAACATATTCCGAAGCAATCTCACCCCAAAAATTGTCAGGGTCATCCAAAGAGCGCTTGTAGAGACTGTCGTACTCTTCCCTGCCCTTTATGTAAGCCTTCAACTTTGCCGCCTCCGGTACCGGATAGACGTCCCTTAATTGAACCCTCTCGTCATCGCCCATCTTTCAACTCCTTCTATTTTTAATTTTCCCTCTTTCGCATTTAAGTCGTATCTGGGGATTAAGCAAACCAATACATTACGGAAGTTATTCCGCAGAGAAAGTGAGGGCTTTGAAAAATGGGTTTACCCTGCGTGTCATCCAAGGGAAAAACCCATCTTTCAAAGCCCCCGAAGTATTCAATTTTTCTACTAAAGACCCTATTTTACCGCCATATATCAACGAGCAAGAAACCCGTAATAAAAGCTTTATATCCCCAGGAAAGCTTCTTTCACATGCTCGTTATGCATCAACTCCTGACCTGTCCCCTCAAGAACTGTCCTTCCATTTTCCAGGACATAGGCCCGGTGACACATGGCCAGAGTCTGCCTGACATTCTGTTCAACGAGAAGAATCGTAACACCCTCTCCATTGATCTTTTTTATCATACCGAAGATTTGCTGCGTCAGAAGCGGCGAAAGGCCCAAGGAGGGTTCATCAAACATCATCATCTTTGGATGACCCATCAGTCCTCTGCCTATAGCCAGCATTTGCTGCTCCCCCCCTGAAAGGGTTCCTGCCATCTGTTTTTTTCTTTCACCGAGTATCGGGAAAAGCCCGTAAACATGTTCCATTGTTTCATTGCGCTTCCCTTTAGCCTCGGCAGTGAGTGAACCCATAATAAGGTTTTCCTCTACGCTCATATCGGGAAATAGACGTCTCGCCTCAGGAACATGCACGAGACCATGCTCAATAATCTTACTGGCCGGCAACTGATCGAGACGAATACCATCACCAAACTCTATTGTTCCCTTCTGCGGCGTCAGCATGGAGGATATAGTCTTGAGCGTGGTGGATTTCCCAGCTCCATTAGCACCAACCAGAACTACAATCTCTTTTTCCTTTACATGAAAGGTAATATCCCAGATAACCTGAAGATCTCCATAGAAAACATTTATACCGTTAACCTTTAACATTATTCAACCCCCAAATAGGCTTCTATTACCGCCGGATTATTGGCAACCTCCTCAGGGGTGCCTGAGGCAATGGTCTGGCCGAAATTGATAGCATGGATACGATCCGATATTGTCATGATTACCTTCATTATATGTTCTATAATCAAGATGGTAATCCCGCTATCCCTCATCTTTTTAATCAGCTCAATAGCCTCATCAAGTTCTGAAGGATTTAATCCTGCCGCGGTCTCGTCAAGAAGTATAAGTTCCGGTTTTGTAGCAAGAGCACGGGCAATTTCAAGCCTCTTTCTTCCCCCTATAGGAAGACTTTTCGCCAACTTGTCCTTTTCCCCTATAAGATTAGTGAACTCCAACACCTTTAGCGCTGCTTCTTCGGCTTCCCCTATGGCATTGACTCGGCAAAAAGCAGATGCTGTTACATTTTCCAACACCGTCATCCTGGCAAGGGGTTTGACAACCTGGAAGGTCCGGCCTATGCCAAGGTGGCAGACTTTATAAGTCTTCAACCCCTTTATACTTTTACCTTTGAAAACGACATCCCCGGACGTAATAGGATAATAATTATTGATACAATTGAAGGTGGTGGTTTTTCCGGATCCGTTCGGTCCGATAAGACCGAATATCTCACCTTCGTCTACATGAAAAGTAACATCGTTAACCGCTTTAAGCCCTCCAAAGGCTTTAACAAGATTTTTTATTTCAAGGAGTGCCATATATTTTCCCCTCCACTTCCTTATGAGACAGATGATGGTTTAATTCTAAAAACATACCGTTTAATTTTCGACCAATCGCCCACTACACCATTTGCTAAAAACATGATCACAAATACGACCAGCAGGCCGAAAGCCATCGCGTGTCCCTGGCTTATCCATGCCGGAGCCAGGCCAAAGAACGAGCTTCTGAATGTTTCCTGAACTCCTACCATAATAAAGGCACCTACAGCAGGCCCCATGATGGTGCCGACTCCGCCCACTATACCGACCAGAATCGCCATAATGGATATGTAGTGCAGGGAAAACACCACCTCAGGGTCGATAAACGCCATATAATTCATGTAAAAAGCTCCTGCCATTCCTGTGAAAAAGGAACTTACCATAAGGGACACATTTTTATAAAGAAGCGTATTTATGCCCAAGGATTCTGCAGCTTCCTGATTCTCCCTTATGGAGACGAAATAATATCCCCATTTAGACTTCATAATCAGATGTATGGCAAAAACACAGGCAAAAGCTAATAGTAGCGCGATATAATAATAAGGGAGCTTGCTTCTGAAAGACTGGATAATGAGAATCCCCACCATCCCGTCTGTCAGGCTTTCCCAGTTGGTGGCGATGAGTCTGATAATTTCGCCTCCGGCGAGAGTGCCCAGGGCAAAATAAGGACCTCTCAACCTGAAACAGACCCAGCCAACAAAAAGCCCGATCAACATGGCTGCGATGCCCCCGAACATCATACCCCACCAAGCAGATATCCCCAGTTTAGTAGCAAATATACCCGCGGTATACGCGCCGACACCGAAAAATATGGCATGTCCAAAAGATACCTGACCGGTGTAACCTGCCAGAAGATTCCACGCAGAACCGACGATAACCCATATAAGAACAATGATGGCCAGGTGCTGATAATAATCAGAGCGGACAACCAACGGGAAAACCAAACAAACAATTCCCAGAATAATTAATGTCAAATTTTTTTTCATCACAGTTCCGTCCCCTCTATGATTTAATAAGACGTTTTATACCGACCAAACCACCAGGTAAGAATACCAGGGCAATTACGAAAATTACAAAACCAACCATCTCTTTATAACCCATGCCGACATACGTTGCGCCGAGAGATTCGGCAATACCCAACGTGAGCCCGCCAAAAATTGCCCCCACAGTACTTCCCAAGCCTCCCAGTATACAAATAACAAACGCCTTCAGGGTAAATGGGCCTCCAATATCGGGGAAAAGATAAAAGATCGGTATCAACAAACTTCCAGCCGACGCTACCAATGCCGAACCCAGGCCAAAGGTTATGATTGTAATACGGGTGCTGTTCACACCCATCAGAGTCGCCGCTTCCTTATCCTGCGCAGTGGCACGGATGGAACGACCGGTATCCGTCTTGGCGAGAAACCAGAAAAGCGCAAGCGTAATAACAATCGCAAAGATAAAGGCTATACACATCGGCAGATTAAAAGAAATATTACCGATAAAGAAAGCTTCACCACCGTACGATGTTTGAACTGTCTTGTAATCTGAAGTAAAAATAAACCTGCATATCTCAGCAAGGACCATGCCTATTCCCACGGTCATCAAAACCTGATTTTCAGGAAGGATAGAATCGATTTTCATCAGCGGATTCAACAGATATTTTTGCAGAAAACAGCCAAGGAGAAACAGGGCCGGCATTGCGACAATGAGCGAAAAATAGGGATCAACATGCATATAAGAGGATAAGACAAAGGTAATATACATGGCGACCATCATCAACTGACCGTGGGCGAGGTTTATAATCCCCATGACGCCCATGATAAGGGACATTCCAATTCCGATCAGGCAGTAAATACCACCTATAAGAACCCCCGCTACTAACGTCTGGATCAAAACATCCATTTAATGTTCCTCTCTTTAAAATTCTTGTTGCAAGTGAGCCGCCATCGGCCATCTCCGATGGCAGCCCACTTCCTTAATTTGTTTTAATTTAGTATCCCCAGACCTTCAGCCAGTCCACAGGATATTCGAATTTTTTCGTTGAAGCCTTTTCAGGCCAGACCATTTCCAGTTTTCCATCAATCCACTGAACGACATAGGTGTCTGCTTTATTCTGGTTTATCATCTTACCCCAGGTGCCAAATTTAACCTGCCCAAAAACCGTCATCAGATCTGTTTCAGAAAGCGCCTTCTTGATATCGGTATTCCCGAACGATTTGGCCCTTTTCAGAACGTCAGCGATCACATAGCACGCGGCATATGCCTCTGCCCCATGATATTCTGTGTCTCGATTATATTTGGCTACGAATTTGTTATAGTAATCCATCGCCCCCGGGAAAGGAAGAACCTGATGCCAGAGTGTGGCTGAAATAACTTTATCAGAAGCTTTCCCCGCATTTTCAACGAATTCGGGAAGGGTAAATCCGCCCGCACCACCAATAAACATCTTCGGCGTCAGTTTCATTTCTCTCGACTGCTTCATGAGAAGAGAGGCGTCCATGATATAGGATACCATGTATATGATATCGGGATTGAGTCGTTTAATCTGGGTCAAAACCGGCCTATAATCGATTCCGCCATGCTCATACCCCTGTTTTAAAAGAACCTTAATTCCCAAATTATTACAGGTCTTTTCAAAGGCTTTCGCACCAGACGTTCCAAAAAGAGAATTTTCGTGAAGGATTGCAACCGATTTGGGTTTGATTGTTGCTACCAGTAGACTTTCAACAGCATCTGCATAGTGACTTGCCGGCGGATTTAAACGATATATCCAATCCCATCCTGAAGTGGTAATCTTATCCGCAGAACCGGTATTGACAAGAAAAGGCATCGCGTTTTGCTGGCAGACACCGGCCACGGCGTAAGTTACCGAACTGCTGTACCCACCACCAAGCATCACAACCTTGTCTTTGGTGATAAGTTTTTCAACGACGGAACGGCCAACCTCCGGACGCCCCGTATCATCTTCTATGAGCAGCTCCAGTTTTTTACCGTTAATGCCACCTGCCGCATTGATCTCTTCCAGTGCAAGATCGAAAGAGAGCTTTTCAACCTCTCCGAATTTAGCCTGAGCACCGGTAAGCGGGAGAACAATACCCACCTTCACTGAACCGGCGGCCATAGAAGACGACATCCCGAAAGTGAAACACAAGGTTACTGATAAAAGGAATACCATCAAAATTTTTAAAACTCTCATAATTACCTCCTCCTTTTAGGGTTAAAATTTAGTTAAACACTTTTCCTTCAAACCCCTCAAATTCCGATTTTCATTGTAATTTATAACTTAAGTAAAATCAACAAGAGTAATGAGGTCTAATTTATGGTGTGACGCTATCACGTGAGAAGTAAGTTGAAAATCAGGCAGTTTCTGATTTTTTTGTCAGATATTTTCTTACACAGAAAGGAAAATCATGGTTCGATAAGCCCGTTTTGTATGGCAAATCGTGACAACTCCGCATTGTTCCGCAGATTGAGCTTCCTGAGAAGGCGAGAGCGGTAAGTATCGACTGTCTTTATACTGATGTGATAAATTTCTGCAATCTCGCTGTTCGTCTTTCCCAGAGACAGACATCTCAATACTTGAATTTCCCTGTTGGAAAGAGTATCCAGCAAAGACATGTTGCTCGTTCCCCTGCCCAAGCGGAGCGCCAATGCCTCCGCCGCTGAATCACTGAGGTAGCGTCCACCGCTATGAACCTTTCGAATGGCATTCACGAGTTCCTCCGGCGCCGATCGCTTGGTCATATATCCCCTGGCTCCTGCACCTATCGCCCGGAAAACATACTGTTCCTCTTCATGCATTGTAAGGATGAGAATTGGCAGCTCCGGACAATAAGAACGAAGTTGATTAAGCACCTCCAGCCCATCCATGCCGGGCATGGAAATATCGACCACCGCCACGTCAGGCAGTGTTTCCCGTACCTGTTTAATGGCCTCATTGCCGTCGGCCGCTTCCGCGATTACTGTCATTTCTCCGCTCTCTTCAACAATACGTCGAAGGCCGGCTCTAACAATGCTATGATCATCTGCCAATAGAACCTTAATCAATGAACTACCCCTTTCTGGTCATTGATAGGCGCTCTGAAATAGACCTGAGTGCCTTTTCCCTGTTGCGATTGAATTTCCAGGTTGCCGCCAACCAGATTGGCACGCTCGCGCATCCCTATTATCCCCAGACAGTCAGGTTCCGAAATGTTTCGCATATCAAATCCATGACCATTGTCTACTACTGTAAGAGCCAATGTTCCATCTTCTGCTTCCAGGATAATATCTACACGGGTAGCATGTGAGTGTCGGGCCACATTGGTAAGAGCCTCCTGTGCAATTCTATAGGTCGCCGTAGAAAGTACATTATTTATGTGCGGCACATTCAGACGCTCAAAAAAACAGGCAAGTCCCGTGCGTTTTTCAAAATCCGTGGTGTACCATTCCAGCGCATCAATGAGTCCAAGGTGGTCGAGCACCCCCGGGCGAAGACGAGTTGCCATATCTTTAACTTCATCAATGGTCCTATCGATAAGGTTACACATTGTCAACGCCCGTTCTACCATTTGGGAATCATTTTCACCCAGGCCTTTCATAAGCCACACACAATCCATGCGCAGCGCCGTGAGCATCTGGCCCAGTTCATCATGCAGTTCCCGGGCTATGGCGGCACGCTCTTTCTCCTGACTGGCTATGACACCACCGGAAAGGCGTCTCAGTTGATCCTGGGCTTTCTTGATTACGGTTATATCCATTGCTATCCCACATAAACCTCGTACAGATTCCCGTTCATCATAAAGAGGAAATTTTACTGAAAGATAGGTATGGATGCCATCCTTCTGAGAGACGCTTTCCTCTACCTGTATCGACTGCCTCTCCTTGAAAATTCGCACCTCGTTCGTACGAAACTGAGCGGCTATCTTCTCCGGAAATATTTCATAGTCGGTTTTGCCAACGATCTCCTGTTTTCGCACATCAAACAACTCTTCAAACTGGGAATTGACCATTACATATCGATATTCTTTGTCTTTGATATAGACAACCGCAGGCATATATTTAATAATGCTCGTAATCTCCCTTGTCTT
>JAUSPI010000140.1 GCA_030655775.1 Syntrophales bacterium | reverse complement strand
TTGCGATTTGGGCTGCTTGAAGGCGATGGAAAAAATAATGCAGTGGGAACATCCAGAGACTATTTCGGCGGTTATTATGGATCCGATTCCAGGCTCGAATAGCGGGTATCCGCTGCCGCCGGACGGCTATCTGCAGGGCGTCAGAGACCTGTGCGATAAATATGGCATTTTGCTTATTTTTGATGAAGTGCAGACCGGCTTCGGCAAGACCGGCAAATGGTTTGCGTGTGAGCACTGGAATGTAACGCCGGATATTATGTCGATCAGCAAGGCCATCACCAGCGGATATCTTCCTTTAGGTGTGGCGGTAACCACCAAAAAGATAGCGGCTGCATTTAAAAAACCCGGTGCTGAATTTTCCAGCGGTAGTACATATGGCGGTCATCCACTTTCATGTGCTGTGGCCCTGGCAAATATCGAGATAATGCAAAGGGAAAAACTTGTCGAAAGGGCCGCGAAAACAGGAAAATACATCAAAGCCGGACTGGAAAAACTCTACAAATATAAAATTGTAGGTGATATTCGCGGCATAGGCACACTCTGGGCGGTTGAACTGATGGCTGACCGTAAAACCGGCGCCAAGCTTGATCCCAAGCTCGATATCGGCACTTTCATTAGAGACTGGTGTTGGAAAAACAGGATGATTTTGCGTAACAACCGTAATACTCTGGTGATCGCGCCCGCCCTGGTAATAACCAGGGAAGAAATCGACATGATGCTGGGCAAGGTGCATAAGGCCATTCCGTTGGCCATGAAACATTTTGGCTTATAAGCATTCTGAAGGTTTTATGAAACCAACCAATTAAGTTCACATAGAATGGTGGCTTAATGGTTATCGCGTCAGGAGAAGACTGGAAAAGGAGGAAGGAAGAGAATAACTGAAACTTTCGGAAAGGGACCCTACAGGCAAGGTATAGACAGAACCGAAACCTGGCCGACGCTCGGGCAGGCTGTCTGTGGCATGCAAAGCATCTGAGCAGTTATTTGTATTTGTAACAGACAATCAATTGGTAACACTCCAAGAGGAAATTAAAATGAATATATTAAATGAGATGAAAATAGAAAGTGTAAAGGAGGAAAAGGGGAAAGTAACAGTGATTACTACGGGGGCGAAATACGTCATCCATAAATTCGGGGAGAATGGCAGAATTTTCTGTTATCAACTTATTAACAAAGAACGTCTAATAGCCGTTGTTGATTTTAATTATTCTTTTTCTACTTTAAGTCTGGAAAGAAAGGATGAAACCACCTGTGTATTCCAGCAACAGCTGAGAGCCGGCATGAGGGATGCCAGCTATTTGAGATTGCAAATAAACAGCGATTCTCTTTTGGATATTTATTGTCTTGGGGAACTGAAATTATCTTTTTCGGGGCATTTCTTACCCGACTATAGCGCAATGAAGGACGGCAATATCCTGCTGATTGATAAAATGGGAGGAATAGGGGTTTATCCCTATCAAGGTTTAAGAAATATGGAAAAAGTTGTTGATTTTAGTTATAAGGAATGGAAGATTTATTATACTTTAAATAGTTATTGTCGGTTCTTTCTCTCCATATTTCCTCCGCGAAGGTTTAATTATAAACAGTCCTTTGAGGATAGAATTGCTCATCATGGTTCAATAGCGCCTGAAGCGCTTCAGCCATTTCCTTCGAATAGGGAGATAGAAGATGCCGCTAAATATACAAATATTATGGTCCTACATGCGTCGATATGGCAAGGCAATTTTACCAGAAGCAATAGACCGGTTAAGACACCTGAAGACTGCTATGCCAATGCTTCCTGCAGTTGTTTTGACTATTTGCCGGTTAATGAGCAAGAGTTGGTAAGAGTTATAAGAAAAGCCCATTCCCTGGGAATGCGAATTATTCCCTATATGAGCCCTTTCTATTCCACGGCAAGGGGCAAAGACTTCCTTGACAGGGTAAATGATGTTTTAAATAAATATAATTTTGATGGTGTCTACTATGATGGAAGTTCGGCGGACATGCTTTGTGCCTACCAGCTCATACGAGATACCAGGGCGCTATTAAAGGATAAAATCCTCTATTTTCATTGTACGTCAGATCCTTTAATGAGTACAAATATCTTTTGCCCATTCATTAATACTTATGCTGACTATGTCCTCCGGGCGGAACATATCACTGATTTTAATGATACCTACCTGCGTTATGTAATTTCAGGTTTCAATATCAGTAACACCATAAATTACGTCTGTTATTTCGATTATCCTTCAAGTTTTATTCGAAAGCTCGTTGATAAAGTCCTGGCTGTTAATGCTCGATTTTATTTGGGCATGCCTGAAACTGGGAAGGAAAGACTCCTTAAAAAAGTATATTTCCCGAAGTTGAATGGATTGAAAAGGAAAAGGTTGAAAGTAACGGGGAAAGCATAACAAAGTCTGCAAATATGATTGTTGCCAGGACGGGCGGATTGTCAATCTGTTTCTGAGGCGCGGAATAGGCATTGCCAAGCCTCTGCAAATCTGGTAAATATTTTCCGTTTCGTATGGGAACTGTATTTTCGCGTTGTTACGCGCGGGTCCCGTTGTCTTGTCCGCCGGCTTGTCCCGCCATAGCCTGGGCGACGGTGGAAGTGCTGGGAGTTGCCGTATGACGGGGCATGGTTGGCCGGCAAGTTGAATTTCTTAGCCTAACTTGGAACTTTTAGCCATGACGTTTGGAAACATGTTTGCGGTCGTGGAAGTGGGCGCGCTCGTGCTCGTGCTGTGGGAATTCTTGTGGGGCCTGAAACGGGGGCTTTCGGGCGAGCTCTCGCGCCTGATCAGCACGGTGATCGTGCTAATGGCCGGCCTGCGATTTTATCAGACGGTGGGCCGTCTGCTGACCGATAATACAAGGCTTTCGGAGAACCCCGATCTGGCGCTGGCCGTGGCGTTCCTTCTGATCGTGGTCTGTTTTTCGCTCCTGTTCCTCATTTTGCGCTTGATCCTGCGCCTGCTGATGACGATCAAGTTCAATGACAAGATTGACCGTTCCGGGGGCGGGTTCGCCGGTCTCTTGCGGGGGGTGCTGATGGCGCTCCTGTGCGTGTATGCGATCGGCTTGTGGCCCCACGAATACCTGCGGA
>JAUSPI010000139.1 GCA_030655775.1 Syntrophales bacterium | reverse complement strand
CTGGAAGAGTATATTATCCGCCTGCGTAACCAGGTTAATTCTTTATCTGAAGGGCAACAGCCATTCCCTGACCCTGCTTCTGATTATACCTTGTCTTTTTATGATCATCCGGCATATCCGGAGTTTGCGGAAGTATTGATCAATGGGGAACCTTTTTCTAAAATTGACGGCTAATATATGCAGTGGGGGCAGTTTTTTTTCTGTCCCCATCTTGGATTGTTAAAGGGGGTATGCTAAAGTCTTTTTAAAACCCTTACTTCCATTGCCGAAAATCCGCACTTCCTATGCCGTTTTTCCTTACTTTAGTTGCCGAAAACTCTGACATTTGCATTGCCGTTTACAGTGTTAGTTCGTAACATTGAATATTCAAAATAAATGATCAATACTTGGTATGTTAGGGAAATATAATCATTTAGAGTATATCACTACAGCGTAACATAAAAAAAAGATAGACGTAACGGATCCTATGTGGTAAATTAGTAATGAGGACTCGGAGTTAGACAACGACACATATCCCAAGGGATATCTCTGTCCTCAAAACAGAAAGGATTCGTTATTTATGAAACTAAACAATGTTATTTTTTCTATTGATGATACCCCTTTTGTTGAAGAAATACTTGAGATAAGATCCGCGCTAAAAATAGAACTTGTCAGTCGCACAGAACTGGAAGTTCTCTGGAACCAGCTTGTAAGGTCGTATCATTATCTAGGTTATAACAGAATAATTGGCCCACGCGTAAAGTATCTTGTGTGGTTTAAGGAACGTCCTATTGCTGCTATTAGTTATACGCAAGCTGCTTATAAGCTGGGCATGCGGGATACCTTCATCGGCTGGAGTGAAGAAGAACGCAAACGGTATTTACCGCATGTTTTGAACAATAATCGCTTTCTGATCTTACCGTGGGTGCACGTTAAAAACCTGGCATCACATATCATTGCTTTGTCGATTAAGCACCTAAAACACGATTGGCCGATCCTTTACGGGACGGAACCCTATCTATTAGAAACCTTTGTAGATCGAGACCTTTACAAGGGAACTTGTTATAGAGCTTCAAACTGGCACTATGTCGGAGAAACCAGCGGGTTTGGAAAAGTTGGAGTCACCTATCTGTATCATGGAAACAAGAAAGGAGTTTTTGTCTATACGCTGAAGAAAAACTTCAAACAATTGATGGGTTGTACAGGAAAGCCACTCCGGGTCCTCAAAAAAAACAAACATTCGGAGAGGATTACTATGCAACTACAAAAAAATACGTGGCATGAAGGACTTTTAGAAGAGGCTAACGTACGGGGTCTTGTCGATATGTTACCAGACATGCTTCAAAATTTCATGGATCGTTTTCATGGGTGTTTTCGACGCTCCGAGCAAACATTCCATGCGAATGTGTATGTCAGGGGATTATTGAGCAAGTTGGAGAGGAAGTCGGTTGAACCCATCGCTTTGGACTATATAGACAATCCAAGAGGTCCTCGTAATTTGCAGAACTTCATGAAAGAGTCTAAATGGGATGATGAAGGAGCTGCGACAATTTATCAAGAGGGTCTTTCTGAGCGCCTTTCAGACGTTGAAGGAATGATTACCGTCGACGAAAGTGGCTTTCCTAAAAAAGGTGAGCATTCGGTGGGTGTGGGACCTCAATATTGTGGTAGTGTCGGAAAAGTAGCCAACAGTCAGGTGGGTGTTTTCGTAGGCTATTCCGGCTCTAAAGGCTATGGTTTGATTTCGACACAACTGTTCATGCCAGAAAAATGGTTTGACGAAGAGCATAAACAGCTCAGGATTGACTGTGCTGTGCCCGAGGACCTCACCTTTCAGACTAAACCACAAATTGCACTGGATTTGATACATAAAATCGAACAATCCGGTCTATTTAAAGCTAAATGGATTGGCATGGACTGTCTTTACGGAAATAGCAAGGAATTTATTGAGGCGATCTCGGATAACTATTGGTATTTTGCTGATATACATAAGGAATCACTGGCATGGCGCGTTCAACCCACCTTTGAAGTGCCTGACTATAAAGGAAGAGGTCCACGCCCTAAGAAAATGGCAGCCACCACTCCAGCAGAACCTGTGTTCAAGATCACTGAGGATGATACTATACCTTGGCGAAGAATGTATCTTGGAGAAGGATCCAAAGGACCGATATATTCAGATATCAAATGTCTTCGAATCTTTAGAGCCTTTGCGAAAGAAACGGGTGAAGTCCCTATAAAATCATGCTGGTTATTTATTCGCCGTTTAGAAAATGGGGAAACTAGGTTTTCGGTCAGTAATGCGCCTGAAGAGACTCCTGACACTGAATTGTGCAAAGCATCGTTGATGCGCTGGCCTATTGAGCAGTGCTTCCATGAAGCCAAAGACGAATTAGGCATGGATCATTATGAATTCAGATCTTGGACTGCATGGCATCGCCATATGCTTTTAGTGTTTATGGCCAGTGCCTTTCTGCTTGAGATAAGATTGCTTGTCACTGATAAAAAAAAGTCCAATTTTAACTCTTCCAATGTCACTATTGCTTGTTGTTGCAGCCCTGTCAGGTGATGATAAAATTATTAAGAGAGCATTACAAAGGGTAGATTATCATCTTCGTCGCAATTATAGTGCTTATAAGTCCCATAGTTTGAAGAAATTAAAGAACCTTACTGGATAAAATTAAGTTACGCTGTAGTGATATATGGAAGGAGATAACCGTAATGAAAAATGGATTATTTTGGGTTTTTGGAATTTTACAGTGTGTATCATTAGGTTGTATTATATTCCTGATTTTTAAGGCCATGGGGACTATAAATGGAGAACCTGTTATCGGATTAGATACAAGTATAACTTTGAGTATTACATTCCCATTATACTTGCTAATTGTTGAGTATCTTATCTATTCAAAATAATAGTATATGCGAATAATTCTTCTATAGTTTTTAGCACTACAGCGTGATATATAAATCAAAACTACCAGCATCAAACGATGACAACAAATTATTTCTTGTGAATAAGCCAGCCTAACTGCTGCTTTGCCATTTAATCTAATTGTTTACACAAAAACCTTGGCCTAACTTGTAAATTTGAGCATATAAAACTAAGCCCTTTTAGAAGCAGTTTCAAAAGAGTACGATTTAGAGCAACCATGTTTTAGGATTCATTTTAACACTGTGCTTTTTGCAACATTGCCAGCCTACTTTTCCGGTGAGACAGGCGAGCTATTTCATTTCTGCGGAGGTGGTAATATACTATTGCGATCGCTTTTTCCACGGTTAATGATTCTTCAGCCAGAGCGGCTATGAACAGGCGCGTGGCTTGTGGAAGGGTTAAGATGTTTTTTTTGACCCAAACTCTAAGCGTACGCTCAGCAAAAAATGCATGATTAAAAATACCAGTGTCATATGACGGTGCCAGCCTGTATAGGAACGCACTTCATAATCGGCCATACCAAGGTAGCTTTTGCCTTCCTGAAACAATTGCTCAATGGACCAGCGCTTTGCGGACATCTGAACCATTTCTTCCATGAACATATCTTGAGGGGCATTGCAAAGGGAATATTTGATCTCCCCGTCCGCATTTTTTCGCAGGAAAAGCCAGCATTCCCTGCCAGGCAGGCTGTCTCTTTGCTCGATCACACGCAGGCGAGCTATCTCAGCGATAATAGGTCCTTTGGCCCCTTCGCCAATATTCACCGTTTGCCAGGAAAGTGATGGATCTTTGGCAATTCCAGATACAGGCACGGGATCTGTGAACGGCTTTTCCTTTTGCGGATAGGACCCCCGGCCTTTGTAAGGTGGCAGACCGATTTCCGGTTTTTCAAGCCAGACCAGGGTATTAGAGCGGATATCCGCAAAGTAATAATACTTTTCACCGACGGCATCTAAGAATTCCGGGTTACTTCCAAAAAAGCTGTCCAGTTCTCTATCTTGCCGAGCCTGCCGCAGTACTGCCGGATAACTCCTGCAGAATCACTGCCTTTTTTGGGGATTTCACTGCTGTCTATGGTAAACATGCCGTCGTCAGCTGAGATCTTTTCCGCAAGCTTTATCTGGTGTTCTAATTGGGTGACGAGGGGACGGGGTTGTTGTCAACATAGTGCGGCTGATATCTAAGGTTAAACCAGAAAAACTTAACCAAATCATCGGCCTGTTTCTTTCACAATAACCGACTATCCCCTAACTGATATCTATCCACCAGTGGGAAAAATGAAAAGTGAAAGATGTTAATTACCGATAAAATGATGGTTTTCCGTAGGTGTTAAGCGGATTAGAGTTTGAGATGAATCGTACAAGCAGGGGGTCACAGGTTCAAATCCTGTTTCGCCTACCATCAACAAACGTTGAAAACAGCGGGGGTTTACGCTTCCGCTGCTTTCTTGTTTAGTCGTGGAATTTATCAAAGGTGCCTGTTAAGCAAGCTGTTCTTTATGAATGCAAAAGACGTTTCTAAAAAAATGTCACTTCTGATCTACATAATTATTGATTAGAAAAGTTGACAACAACCCCGTCCCCCCGTCAACCTGGCTTTTCATTGCCTTTTATTGGTTACAGGAAAAGAAAGAAAGATGTTGAAATAGAACCTTATGAAAGCTTTGTGGAGAAACGGCCCAATCGGGCTCAGACAAAAAGGTGCAGGCGGAGGGCCAGCGAGTGTTCCGGCACGGCAATGAAGAGTAGGGGACAGGGGTGCTTCATTCTAAAGGGTTAATCCTTAATTCACTCTTTTTAAACCTTGCTTCCATGCTTTTAAGCGATTTTTTTTTCTTTGAAGATCTTTTAAAATAGAGGTAGCAAGATGGGCGGCAGGTGGATGAAATGGTTGGCATTGGCTCAAAAGCAGGTACAAGCTAGATAATGAAAAAGCTTGTTATTTTGCTTTTGAGAATGGTTATTAATATTAAAATCATTAAGTAGAGGTGTTGAAAAATGAGGTACGCAGAAACAGGGTATAATTTAGAAATTGATTTATCACGTGGGAACATTGAGAGGGTAGAAACTGATCCCAAATTAACTGAACATCATCTGGGGGGGCTGGGTACTAACGCCAAGATATTATGGGATAGGGTTCCCCCCGAAGTGGAGCCCTTTTCTCCTGAGAATTTACTGATTTTTAGCGCTGGTCTTTTAGGTGGCACACCTGCTCCCGGTGCTAATCGTACCATTGTTTCTACCATTTCTCCTCAGACGCAGTTAATGGCATATTCAATGATGGGGGGATTTTTTGCGCCGGAATTGAAGTATGCCGGTTACGACAAAGTTATCTTTCGCGGCAAGTCCCCAAAGCTAATTTATTTGTGGATACACAATGACAAAGTTGAAATACGCGATGCCTCGCATCTGCAGGGTAAAGGCGCTGTCGAAACTCAGGAACTTATCAGGCAGGAGTTGAACGAGCCGAAAGCTCAGGTGGCTGCCATCGGCCTGGCCGGTGAAAACAGGGTCTATATGGCTTCTATCGAGCAGGGCAGATCCAGTGCCAGCCGACTCGGGGTAGGTGCCGTTATGGGAGATAAAGGCATAAAAGCGATAGCTGTTCGTGGTTCAAAGGACATCAATGTTGCCCGACCGGCTGAATTTATGGAACTAAGCAACGAAGTGTTGGAATATATAAAGGCCCGGGAAGAAAAGCCAATTCCTGGTGTTATGCCTATTTTAGCAGGGCTTGGGTCACCGCAGGAGATGAAAATCCATGATGAAAAGTGGCACACCGAGAATTTCAACTGGGGAAATTCCCGCACCCGGAGAAGAGATTATTGGACCAAGGATGTGGAAGAGAAGTGGAGGAAAACGCAGGATAATGTGCGGACGCGGTTAATAAGCTGCTATAACTGTCCCATGAAATGCGGGGCAACCATTTCCGTCCCGGGTATTGCAACCTACATGATGAAATGCTTCTCAAAACTGACTTATACAATGGCGGCCTATTCAGACCTGGATTTTGGTTTTAAAATCGCTCAGCGTGCTACGGAGTATGGAGTGGATGGATTCTCAACTCCGCAAGTTATGGCTTTCGCCGTCGAGCTTCAGGAAGCTGGCATTTTGACTGAAGAGGACATGGCAGGGTGCCCGTCCGATAACGAGGGAAGATTTTACTGGTTACTTGACAGAATTGTCCGGCGGGAAGGGATAGGAGATGTTTTGGCCAACGGTACTTATTGGGCTGCCCAACAGATCGGCAAGGGTGCAGAAGAATATGCTCACAATAACATTAAGAAACATGAGCAGCTGCCTCTGAAGCTGGGAATGCTGAATCCCGTTTATTTCCTTATGTATTCCACCGGCGAGAAGATAAATATTACCCAAATAGAAGGACAGTTCCCTCAGGCGCCTTTCCCAACGATGGAGGAGAGAGAAGAGTTTGTAAAGGATTGGATACAGGTTCCCGATGAAAAGTTTAAGGATTATCTCCTGAAATGGGACTTTCGCGGAGAATACTCAAATCCATATTATCCAACCGTTGAAGCATCCGTTGATATTGTGGACTGGCAGGAGAAGATGCATTACATTGATGATGCCCTCGGAATGTGCGCCGGTTTGTCGTCATTTCCACTGAAGCCCCCCTATCATATACACAATTACCCGGCTTTTATCTCAGCAGCGCTGGGGGTCGATATGGATGAAGACGGACTATCGCTGGCAACCAAGAGGAACCGAACTTTGATTAGAGCCTTTAATGTTAGAAGAGGCTTGACGAGAGCGGATGAGAAGCCTCCTGAGAACCATTGGAAGAAAAGATTTCCCGAACTTGAAGCCGAACTCTTAGATGCGTATTACAAATTTAAGGGTTGGGATAATCAGGGTGTTCCTACCAGAGAGTCTTTAGAAGAATTGGATATGGCATATGTTGCCGAAGACTTAGAACAGAGAGGGATTATAAAATGAGCAAAGTTATGAAGAAAATCAAGACAATCAAAGTCGATGTTGATAAGTGCAATGGTTGCCGGGCATGTGAGCTTATCTGCTCTGCCTATCACGCTGAGCCAAGATATAGCAGCAATAATCCGGAGAGGTCCCGTATTCGTCTGATTCGTAAACCAATAGAAGACGTTTTTCTTCCTGTCTACGCTGGTGAGTATGCTCCAGCGGAATGTATGGGCAGAGACAAATATGTGATTGAGGGAAAGGAATACGGAGAGTGTGACTTCTGCAGGGCTTCCTGCCCATCCAGGGACGCTTTCAAAGAACCCGATTCCGGTCTTCCTCTTAAATGCGATATGTGTGAAGACGAAGAAGAGCCTTTGTGTGTTATGTGGTGCTTAGCTGAGGCTTTGACTTACGAAGAAAGAGAAGAGGAAGTCGAAGAAGAAGTGATGTTGAGCGAGATGGAGACAGGATTGAAATCATTGGCAGACAAATATGGTCTGCAAAATCTAGTGGATAGCGTTGCCCGAATGTCACAGAAGGAATAAAACATTAATGCGAAAGAAGGGATAAAATCATGGAGACTGAATCCCCCTTCAAAGATATTATAGATGAAATAAAAGAATTAGGCGGAGACGCCGTCAAGTACTGCTATCAATGCGGGAAATGCGATACTGTCTGCCCCTGGAATAAAGTTACAACTTTCAGTATGCGCAAGCTAATCCGCGAGGCTACATTCGGTATACCGGAGGTAGAACTTGAAGAGGTCTGGCGTTGTACTACCTG
>JAUSPI010000138.1 GCA_030655775.1 Syntrophales bacterium | reverse complement strand
GCGAACTGGACACGCAAATATTCTTAGCAGGGGATTTGGATTTAATTGAAAAAGGTGTATTGGGTAAATTAAAAAAAAGATATAGCAGAAAGCGAAAGACTATTAAAGGTGCTGATAAAGTCTCTAAAAAACAAACCCTTGAATCCTTGACCCCTTGAATCCTTGGACCCTCTTCTCCAACTAAATTGGAGAAGAACCTAAAAGAATAATCGAGTAAAGATGCCCAGAAATGTTAACAAGTGGATCGTTTCCATAACGGTGATGCTCCCCACACTCATGGTTATTGTTGATACCTCTGTTGTAAACGTTTCCCTTGATCACATACGGGGCAGTCTTTCCGCCAGTATTGATGAAGTAACCTGGTCAATTACATCATACCTGGCAGCCAACGCAATCATTATCCCGATGACAGGCTGGCTCAGCAGGTTCTTCGGAAGAAAAAGATATCTCATTTTTTCAGTTGCCTTATTTACTCTGAGTTCTCTCTTTTGTGGTTTTGCCTGGAATATACAAAGTCTTGTGTTCTTCAGGATTCTTCAGGGTCTTGCCGGCGGTGCCCTGCAGCCCATATCACAATCCATATTACTGGAGACCTTCCCTCCTTACCAGCACGGTACGGCTATGTCCATTTTTGGTGTGGGAATTATGTTTGGCCCCATCATCGGCCCTGTCCTGGGAGGCTGGATTACGGACAACTGGATGTGGAGATGGATTTTTTATATCAATATTCCAATCGGAATCATCTCAATCTTGATGTCCCTCTACTTCATTCAAGATCCCCCTTACATGAAGCGTGCAAAGTTAAAGATTGATTACTGGGGGCTTGTATTACTTGCTGTCGGGGTCGGATGCCTCCAGATGATTTTAGACAGGGGACGCAGAGTGGACTGGTTCTCATCGGAATTTATTATCTGGTTGAGTGTTATTTCAGTCATATGTCTGACCCTGTTTATCATTGTGGAGTTTTTTGCAGAGCATCCAATCGTCAACCTGAGGACATTTAAAAATTATTCTTTCAGTCTGGGAAATGTGATTATCTTTTTTGTCCTGTTTAATCTTCTGGGCGGTATTGTCCTTCTCCCGATCTATCTCCAGACTTTAATGGGTTATACGGCAACCCTCTCCGGTATTGTACTTGCGCCCGGTGGCATTGCGAGCCTCGTAGCCATGCCAATCGCCGGGATACTTATTTCCAGGATTAATTCGAAGTTTATAATCGGCATTGGTGTTATAGTAACAGCCTATGCATGCTATCTTATGTCAATACTCAATCGTTTGGCTGACTTTAATGCTGTTTTAGTGCCGAGGATCTTTATGGGGATTGGCATGGGATTCATCATCATTCCTCTTTTCACGCTTACCTTATCCCATATAAGAAAAGAGGATATGGGTAATGCTACTTCTATATTTAATCTCGTCAGGAATTTAGGCGGGAGCTTCGGCGTGGCTGTTACCACAACTATTCTAACCAGGAGAGCTCAATTCCATCAGTCTCGTCTTGTGGAACATCTCACGCCATTCGACATGAATTATATCTGGAGCTCACAACAAACAGCCCAGGCCTTGCAAAACATGGGCTTTGAACCGGTGCTTGCTTATAAAGGAGGGCTTGGGGTCATCTATGAAACTCTTTTAAATGAGGCCTACATGATGTCATTCAATGACGTCTTCCATATCTTAGCCGTTATGATCGCTTTGATGCTGCCCCTGGTCTTTTTCATGAAACATGTAAGGTACAGTGCATCGGACAAAAATTAAATATATCATTTTTTAAATGAAACTATTTAAAAGGAGTATACAGGCGTGAATATTCTAAAGTGGTGTTCCCGGGACAGGTGACGAGCGGCGGACCTACGCTGCCTTTCCCTTTTTGTTTTCTTTCAGTTTTCCTTGCGCATCATAATCAGCCAACTTTCTGCTCTGATTTTAATCCAATGCCTATTTCCCCGGGTATTTTATTCGAGGCGCTTTGCGTCCGGTAGTAAAATAAAAGCGCCCCGGGAAATTCCCGGGGCGCCATGGTTAAAAGGTTTCTAAATGTGTTACGCCGTAGCCATCAGGCAGATTTCTTCACCGGCGGTTTCGTCGTGAAAAGAATTACAGTTCCAAGGGCGCAGAAAGCCGCTGCGACAAGGAACGGCGCATAATACGTACCCGTCATATCCTTCAGATAGCCGCCGGTCATTGGCCCGGCAAACCCGGCAAGACCCCACGCCGTAAACAGAAGGCCGTAGTTGCTCCCCTGGGCCGTCATACCATAGAACTGCCCACACGTGGCCGGGAACAGGGTAAACATGGCGCCGTAGTTCCAGCCGACGAGCATAGCAATAGCCGCCAACCCGTAGACGCTGCCGCCGAACTGGAAAATGAAGATCATCGCCCCCGTCTGCAGGGCAAACAGCGCGGCAAAATAAACCCTGATGCCGATAAGATCCACAAACCAGCCGGAAAGGATCCTTGTCGCCGCATTGGTAAAGGCGAGAGAACTCACCGCGCCGGCAGCCGCCATAGCCGTCAGACCCTGATCCCTTCCAAAACCGGCAAGGTGGCCGATGGTCATGAGTCCCGCAAAGGAACCGCAGAAATAAGCCGCATACAGAAGCCAGAACTTGGTATCCTTTATAGCCTCATCGTGCGTAAAGTCACGGGTCGACGTGGAAGCAGCCGCACCCGCGGCAGGAGCAGGAGGCGACCATCCTTCCGGCTTGTAGCCGGCCGGGGGAACCTTCAGAAAAAAACCGGCTACAACCGCCATGATTCCCATGGCGATACCGCAATACCAGAAGACATAGCGCCAGCCCATCTCAGGATTCGTAATGATCCACGTGGCCAGAGGCCCCATCAGGAACGAACCGAGACCCAGACCGACCACCGCAAACCCCGTGGCCAGAGCCCTCCTGTCGGGCCACCACTTGGGGGCATTCGCAATGGGCGGCAAGTAAATCATCCCGCCGCCGAGACCGGCAAAGAGACCATACGTGATATAAAGCTGAACCTTCGACTGAATGAACCCCGACAATATAAAGCCGATGCAAAGAATGATGCCGCCCGTTATAACAACGGGCTTCGGACCGTACTTGTCACTCCACCGCCCTGCAGGAAACGTCACTAACCCGAATACAAGACAGCAGATGGCGAACGCCAGGGCGATCTCGGCTCTGCTCCATCCAAACTCCGCGTTCAACGGCTTGATAAACACGCTCCACGCGTACAAAAGCATACCGCACGTGGTACTGCCTATTAACCCGCACAGTAAGGGAACCCATCTTGGGTATGTTTTTTCTTGTGCCATTATTAAAACCCTCCTTTAAATAATGAAAAATAAATGTAAAAAACCTCTCTAAATAATTATGGTTTCCAGTTAGGTGTCATTGCGAGGAACGGGCGACATTTATTGACAACCCAGTTACATCGAAATGACCATTTTTACCGTTCACCATAAAAATACCTGACTAATCGAAATCTTTAAAACCTCCTTTCTTTAAATTTAATAAAAATACGATTATTTTTTAACAACCCTCCTTAAAAAATAGCCCTCACTGTCAATGACGTCTCTCAGTAGTCTAAGGTCTTCATCCGTCGGCTCTGCCATTTCCTTCACATCGGGAGGGATAATCAATTCAAATTGATAAGGCATTGATATTGATAAGGCACTGATAAGGCATTATTTTCGATAGGTGTAAATATAGGGGGTTTGTTTTTGCTTGTCAAGGGATATTTTCCATCTATTGTCAACAAATAAAATTGTCCGGTTTCGCTCCATCCGATCCATTCATCACGAGCACGTAACCGCCAGGCAGATGAACTGAAGCTCATCCCGCCTAACCATCCGTAAATCTCGCTTCGGATCATGTACCGAATCTGGGCGCCACATAACGAACCGCCTCCAAGGTAATGATGGGCATCCATCAAACCGTTCCAGATACGTGACATTTTGCTGTAACGGCTTGATACTGGTATCACTTCTACTTTGCCAAGGTCGGCCAAGTCGCATGCAATCTCTGCAATCTCCGAAATGCTTTCAGTAGTCTTGGCAGATTTTTGCTGAAAATGATATACATTATCGGAAACGGGCAACACTATTACCCCTCGACGCTCCAGTTCCAACAAAGCTTTCCGGCAACTCATGTCCTGATATTTGCCGTTGGGAGCCCGCCAGTCCAGCCACTCACAAACTTGTCGCGACATTTAATGGTCTCATTTATGATCTCCACTTCCTGAAATAGTTAAATAACACGTAGGCACCGAGAAGCATCAGCAGGGACGGCAGGGCGTATGTTGCAATTTTGTCTAAATCTGTGTAAAAATTCCTTATTACAAGAAAGACGGTACCAACAATACCTATCAACCATCCTCCAATATCTTTAGATTGCTGAACTAAAGTACATATAGAAATAACTATCAGCAAGATCGGCCAACTCTTGTCAAATCCATAGCCTGTCATACTATTCAGAAAAATAAGAATTCCCAATGCAATAAGAATAATTCCACCTGCAAGTACTTTCCTTGTCTCCTTTGCTACCATCTTTTAGCTCCTTTCCATAATGATCAATAAACAGGGGTGTTTCTTGTTCCCGTTTCGTAGCTTTTCGCCTATCAGGGTCAAAAATAGATTCATCTGCGCCTGATGCAGAAGCCCGCTCAAGGGCTGTGCTGCATTATAAAAAACTTGTTACTTTTCCATCAGTTTCAAAAATGGTCGGAACAGGTCAATCGGTATGGGAAATATAGTGGTCGAATTATTTTCGGCGGCAATCTGATTCAGGGTCTGAAGATATCTAAGCTGCAGCGCTATCGGATGTTCGGCAATAACGGCAGCCGCATCTGCCAGCTTTTGCGCTGCCTGAAATTCACCCTCGGCATTAATGATCTTCGCCCGTCGTTCCCTTTCCGCCTCTGCCTGTTTGGCCATCGCCCGCTGCATCTCCTGAGGAAGATCGATATGCTTCACTTCTACTGTGGATACCTTGATTCCCCAGGGATCAGTGCTTCTATCAAGGATTTCCTGCAGATTCACATTGATCTTTTCCCTTTCCGATAAAATTTCGTCCAGCTCAACCTCCCCGCAGACGCTTCTCAGAGTAGTCTGTGCAAGCTGTGACGTTGCGTAGAGATAGTTCTCCACCTCTACAATGGCCTTGTTAGAATCCATTACCCTGAAATATATAACGGCGTTTACCTTTATAGAAACATTATCACGAGTAATAACATCCTGTGGGGGAACGTCCATGGCCACTATCCTCAAATCCACCTTGACCATCTTATCAACTACCGGTATCAGAATAATGAGACCGGGGCCCTTCGTGGCAATTAGCCTCCCCAGACGAAAGATGACCCCTCTTTCGTACTCATTGAGTACTCTAATAGCCGATGCAAGAAATAATATTAACAATACCACCAAGGCAGCAATAGTGTATATCCCCATATTTCAACCCTCCTTTTCACTTATTATTTTTTCAATCTCTACCTTAAACCCGCTTATTCCAACTACTTTTACCCGTTCACCTTTCTCCACTAATTCCTTGCTGAAGGCATTCCAGTATTCTCCCCTGATAAAGACCTTACCATCTTCATAAACCACAGTGATCGTGTTTCCTTCTTCACCAATCATTCCTTCCGGGCCTGTAACGGGCTTTCTCATCTGTGCCTTCAGGGCAAGTGTAATTATACCCGCAAAAAACAGAGACGTAACAGCAACCGTCGGAAGCATCACGGCAAGAGAGACTCTGAGAGCTGGAGCAGGTGATTCAAAGAGCATGAGAGAGCCCAAAATGAGGGAAATGATTCCGGCAACTGTGAGCATACCATGACTTATGATCTTTATTTCCGCAATAAAAAGTATTATACCGAAAATAATCAGCAGTACCCCCGCATAATTTACAGGAAGTGTCTGTAAGGCATAGAACGACAGTATCAGTGAGATTCCTCCTATGACCCCCGGCAGAACCACACCGGGGTGGGCAAATTCAAAATATAATCCAGCAAGGCCTATCATCAATAAAAGATACGCTATGTTGGGATTGGAAAGCGTTGTCAATATTTTCTCACGCAATCCCATCGCCCTGTGATTAACAATAGCCCCCTTCGTCTTCAGGACGATTTTCCCCGAAGCGAGAGTCACCTCCTTTCCGTCCATCTTTTCAAGTAACTGATTTATATCGACGACAACGAAGTCAATCACGTTTAGCTTGAGCGCTTCTTCAGCAGTAATCGATTTGCTTTTTCTGATGGCCTCTTCGACCCATTTTGTATCACGCCCCCTTTTTTTAGCGATACTCTTGGCATAGGCAACAAAGTCGTTTTCTACCTTTTCGGCCATTGTTTCGTCCATCTTACCTGCACCGAGGGCTACCGGATGAGCTGCCCCGATGTTAGTACCGGGAGCCATTCCGGCTACGTTGGCCGCCATGGTTATAATGACACCTGCCGACGCTGCTCTCGCCCCCGACGGATAAACAAAGACGATAACAGGTATGGAGGAATTCAAAAGCCCCTTTATTATGTCCCTCATGGCGAGATCAAGACCCCCGGGCGTATCGAGAAGAATTATCAGCCCGTCAGATCCTTCATTTGAGGATTGGTTTATGGCATTAATAATATGCTTGGCAACAGGTGGTGTAATTGCAGAATTTATGGTGATGACGTCAAAGACCGGTTTCTTCTCTTCTCCAAAAGAGAGGGACGATCCCATGACGAAGAACAATGAAATAACGAAAATCAAGACGAGTATTCTGATTCCTCCGTTTAGCATCTTATATCCCTTTAAAAGTGCCTAAAGTGAGTTAAAGTTAATGTATACGCCTTCGGCGTGGTCAACTTTTAAGGTTCTTCTCCAATTTAGTTGGAGAAGAGGGTCCAAGGATTCAAGGGGTCGAGGATTCCAGGGTTTGTTTTTTAGAGACTTTATCAGCGCCTTTAACATTCTTTCGCTTTCTGCTATGTCTTTTTTTAATTTACCCAATACACCTTTTTCAATTAACTCCAAATCCCCTGCTAATAATATTTGCGTTTCCAGTTCGCAAACAGAACCATAAGATATATAAAGCATCCTAATGTAATCCAGGGTTGTCTTTCTTCCTTTCACTCGAATCCTTGAATCCTTGACCCCTTGACCTCTTGAACCCTCTGGTATTTATTTTGCCTTAATTAACTTCAACTAATCGGGAGATGATCCATTTTTAAAAAGGTTGCGCTGGAAGCGCATTCTGTAACTTTAGGTACTTTAGTACACTTTAGGCACTTTAGTCACTCTTTTTTAGTACCTCCATTATCATCTGGGCATCTTCCCATACCTGCTTCTTCGCACCGGGATTTCTCAGGAGGTAAGCCGGATGATAAGTGGGCATAAATTTTATCCCCTGATAAGAGTGAAATTTCCCTCTGAGCAATGAGATAGGGGCATCTGTATTGAGCAGTGTATGCGCGGCAAATGTACCGAGAGCACAGATAACCTCAGGGTTAATTGCCCGGATCTGCTCTATCAAGAAGGGTTCACATACTCGTATTTCCTCCGGTCTGGGATTACGGTTTCCGGGGGGACGACATTTCAGAATGTTGCATATATAGACTTCTTCCCTTGTCAAACCCATGGCGTTTATGATCTTTGTTAAGAGTTGTCCGGCTCGCCCGACAAATGGCCTTCCCTGAAGATCTTCATCCGCACCTGGAGCCTCACCCACGAAAACAAGATCCGCATTCGGATTTCCCTCACCAAAAACAAGATTGTTCCTCGCTTCATGCAAAGAACATCTTTGACAATCCCCGAGGGCTCCCCTTATCTCCTCAAGGGTCACGGATCGATCGAATGTTGCCTCAGAAGGGCATTCCCCCTTAAGGTAGAGATGAGAGAGCCCTCCCGGAGAGTTCACTCCAGCAGTAATATGACCTTTTAAACCTTTCACGAGGAGTCTAAGCTCCTCTCTCATATCCTGTTTTGAATCCATATTAGTTTTCGCTCACTTTAAACTTTAGGCACTTTTATTGCCTTAATCCTGTCCAGAATCCTGTCTGCCACTTCTATTTTTTCCAGAAGGGGCAATTCCTCTAATCCCCCTTCCCTGTCGAGAATTTTTACTATGTTTGTGTCAGTCTGGAACCCCGCACCGTGCCGGGTTACGTCATTTGCCACTATGAGATCCATATTTTTTTTGAGCATCTTGTTGCGTGCATTTTCAATAAGATTTTCTGTCTCGACAGCAAATCCTACCAGGATACGACTTCCCTTTTTTTGAGCAATTTCCGATATGATATCGGGATTTCTTTCAAGACGAACATTTAACGGATCGCTCCCCTTTTTTATTTTATTGTCTGAAATGGTGGCAGGCCGAAAGTCAGCCACGGCAGCCGCCTTTATGATGACAGTTGAATCTTGCATATTATTCATCACTGTGTCTCTCATCTCCAGGGCACTTGATACCTTAAAGAATTTTACCCCGAATGGCTCTGGCAGAGATGAAGGGCCGCTGATTAATGTAACTTCAGCCCCCCTTCTCCTCGCCATTGTTGCCAGGGCATAACCCATTTTCCCGGAAGAGTGATTTGTTATATATCTTACCGGGTCAAACGGCTCCTGCGTAGGACCTGCAGTAATCAGTATTTTCTCACCTGTTAAGTCACTTTCCGTCAGTATGGTTTCAATTTCTTCAATAATCTCGTCCAGCGGAGGAAGCCTTCCATATCCTTCTGCTCCACAGGCCAGTTCACCGTATGCCGATTCGATGAAGAAGTAATTGTTTGAGGCCAGCTTGCTCATGTTTTCTTTAACGATATCATTCGTATACATGTTTGAATTCATGGCAGGGCAGATAAGAACCGGGGCCTTTGTAGCCATAACAGTCGTTGAAAGCAGATCGTCTGCCAGGCCGGATGCAATCTTTCCGATGATATTGGCGGTCGCGGGCGCTATAACGAGTATCTCCGCTTCATCAGCGAGAGATATATGCCCGATTTCATGCTCCTCTATCAGGGAGAACATATCCGTATAGACGGCATTTACGGAAAGAGTCTGGAAGGTAAGAGGCGTTATGAATTTAGTTGCATTTGCAGTCATGATGACCTTTACTTCGGCACCCCTCTTTATAAGCTCTCTCGTCAGCTCTGCCGATTTGTAAGCGGCAATACCGCCGGTTATTCCGAGGACAATCTTTTTTCCTTTTAACATCTTACATCTCCTTTATATAAGCCCCACCTATAATCACTCACCGCGGAGGTCGCAGAGTTTTTCTATAAAAAAACAAAAAGGTATCTAACTTTGATGCACTCGTAAAAAGTCTCAAAATGTGTCATTTGTCGTCCTGAACTCGTTTCAGGATCTCACTTGTTTCAGCATCTATTATTTCAGCAAGTTAGAGACCCTGAATGATCCTGAAACAAGTTCAGGACATGATTTTGGGTGACAAAAAAAGACTTTTTACGAGACTGTCAACTTTAGCTCACTTTAAACTTTAGTCACTTTCATACAAAGTACCGTATTCCCGATACCCCAAAATATATACCGAAGAAGATGAGGACAACGGCACAGCTACCGATAATCCCACGATATATTCTGTCGCTTATATACCTCTTCCCCCGTGAAACGAATAATGATATGGCACTGTACCACATGAGATCGGCCAGTATGTGCCCTGTAAAAAAAACTGCCAGGCCGATAAAACCAAATTCCATCGAAACGATAACATAGCCGAGACCGATTGTTGCCCACCATATTATCCAGTATGGATTTGCCAGGCTGGTCAGGATACCCGCTACCACTGGCCCTCCCCAGGCGCTTTTCCCGGGGGTAAGATCGAGCTTCAATTGTTGTATTCCTTTCAACATACCGAAAGACATCCAGAAAAGAACGAGACCTCCTGCAATGCCTGCAAATCCTAATACTTTAGGATTGTTAATAAATCCTGCAAACCCCAGAACCAGGAAAACGAGTAGCAATATTTCAAGAATACCATGACCAAGAACAATCATGGGACCGGCACGAAAACCTCTCTTTGCGCTCTCGCTAATGGTTACGGTAAGTACCGGTCCGGGCATCATTGCACCCGACATGGCGATGATAAACGAAGATATAAATATAGCTGTTAGTTTTTCCAAATTTCAGCTTCTCAAATTTGACGCACTCGTAAAAAGTCTCAAAATGTGTTATTTGTCGTCCTGAACTCGTTTCAGGATCTCACTTGTTTCAGCATCTATTATTTCAGCAAGTTAGAGACCCTGAATGATCCTGAAACAAGTTCAGGACATGATTTTGGGTGACAAAATCTGACTTTTTGCGAACGTGTCAAATTTTACTGAAATAAGTTATAGCTAATTTATAGCTATTGAGCAATACTTTTCGAGTTCTTTGAGCCGATATCAGTAAAAAGGCACGTTTACGGTAAGTTATCGTCAATAATCAAGGAGAGTTCTTATCAAAATAACCAGACTAACGATCGGTTGGACAATTTCATTGCGTTATGTTATGCATCCGCTATTGTAGCGCAGTTCAGTGTCAGAGAGGGAGGTAGAACTATGGAAATCAAAATGCCCATCAAGTTTCACGGTAATTACCGGGTCATCATTCGCCAGGGTGACCGGGAGGAGCGGAAACGATGCCAAAGATTAGTTTTTAGGGAAATTACACCGGACGAAAAAGACCAGTACTATAAGAATTTAGACGAAAAAGATGTCCCTACTCACCAGGTTCTCTTCTTTGAATTTGGTTGCCGCCGTATGATAGAAGCGAAACTGACGATAAACGAAGAAGATAGGGCCGTTTTCCAAATAGAAGGAAAAGAGTACGAGTTTTCACCCGTAACAATTGACAAATAGCTCTGTATCATTGCCAATTATCAAGATTAGGAGCCGTTTGTGTATGTAATAAATATTGCTTCACTTGCCCTTGAAATCAGGTTTGCGTTTTTCGAGGAATGCCCTGATGCCTTCTTCATAATCGTGACTGTTATAAACATCTCTTCTGAGCGACTGTATTCTTTCGAATGCATAAGGACTAATGGGGTGAGCTTCGGAAAGTATCCGGAACTGTTCTTTCATGACAGCAATCGAGAGTGTGGATCGGCAAGCAATTTTTTGTGCCAGATCTAATGTAAAACTTTCGAGAGACTCGGTTGAAACCAGATGATTTAATATTCCGCATCGTTCCGCACGATGGGCATCAACAGGCAATGCGGAAAAGAACATCTCTTTCGCAATGTTCATGCCTACCCTGTTTATAAAATGAAGGATACCCGAGGCATTATACGCTATTCCTATTTTGGCTGGTGTGATTGCAAAAGTGCAGGTGGGATCGCCGATTATCATATCGCAGGTGATGGCAAGGTCGCAGGCTCCACCCCAGACACTTCCCTGCACCATGGCGATAACGGGGCCGGGATATTTCTCAACGGTCCGTAATGTAACTTCAAGGGGGTTTTCATATCCTAAGGGTTCCCTGTGTGCCTTTGGAAGCTCAGAGATATCGTATCCGGCAGACCATACTTTCACACCTTCCCGTGCCCGGATGATAACCACGGCGACCTTTGCAGTTTTGAAATCATCCAAAGCAGCGATTATCTCTCTTAACATATTAGCGTTCAGTGCATTGTGTTTTTCAGGATTGTTAAAAGTAATGCATCCTATGTTTTCTTTTATCTCTTTCAATATGAAAGATTTGGGAGTTGCTTTCATTTTTGTACGCCCTTTCCGGTATAATGGGAAACTGTTCCACGCACCTATAAAGTAAATCTCTATCTATGTCAACGTTTTCCTCGTGGCATTTTTCTCCCTAACTCACCGAGAGAACAACCGCAGTTGAGCAATTAGTTCGTGACAATTTTTCTTTTCTTATGTACTCTTGATGCACTCGTAAAAAGTCAGAAAGTGTGCTCTTTGTCATGCTGAACTTGTTTCAGCATCTAATTATTTCAGCAAGTTAGAGACCCTGAATGATCCTGAAACAAGTTCAGGACATGATTTTGGGTGACAGAAAAAGACTTTTTACGAGATTGTCACTCTTACATGCTTCATAAGACTGGCTTAAATGAATTTACTCCTACAGAAATGATATGGAAAGATCATGAACGAAGGCATTGCAACATCAATCTTTGATCTCTTTGAGATCGGTTTGGGTCCGTCGAGTTCGCACACTATCGCCCCCATGAAAGCAGGGCATGATTTCCTGAAAGAAATAAGATATCTCCCTGCTGAGGTTAAAAAGAGGGCTGAAGACATCGAAATCATTCTCTACGGATCTCTCAGTGCTACCGGTAAAGGTCATGGCACGGATCGGGCGGTATTAGCAGGACTTATGGGACAACATCCCCATACCTGCAGATCCGATTTTCTCGACGGTCTTTTTACAGGTGATGATGCCCTATACCGGATTGATATGGAAGGCCATGACGTAAAGCTCACGGAAAAAAGCATTGTCTGGAAAAAAGGATCTCATAACTATCCCTTTAGCAATACCCTGGTCATCAGGTTGAGGGGGCAGAAGAGAGTTCTTTTTGAAAAGGAATATTATTCGGTTGGTGGCGGTTTTCTGCAATGGAAAGGATGGAACCCACCTGCAAGGGGCGTTCCGGTATATTCCTATAAAACGGCTGCTGAGTTGAAAAAAATCGTGGATGCACAGAATATTCCCGTACATGAGCTGGTCATTGAAAACGAAACGGCCATTACGGGAATGAGCGGGCATGATATTAGAGAGCATATAATTCGTATCATCATGGCCATGGAGTCTGCCGTCGAAGGGGGAATTGAACGCGAAGGTGTTCTTCCGGGTCCTCTGGGTCTGCA
>JAUSPI010000137.1 GCA_030655775.1 Syntrophales bacterium | reverse complement strand
TCCGGCACTCCTTGCCTCCCATAGCTGGCACCCGGTTCCTGTACTTCTTTCATCGGATACTTGCAGGCCGGATGGGGTGGAACGATTTGGTGAGAGGGAGTGTATCCGCGGCGGGCTGGGAAGAATCCCCATGGTATATCTTATGGGAATAGCGCTTGCCCATGCGCAAAGACTTACAAAGTTCGGAGCGTGATAAATATATCAAATATCAGTTAGTGGGACAGGCGAGACGCCTGTCCTACGGATTTGTTTGCATTTCTGCTTACCTCTGGTAGGCGCAAGACCCATACCTTATTGTTGATTCGTTTTTGAGTAGAACAGTCTCTGTTAGTTGAACATGTCCTATATTAGTAGGACAGGCGTCTCGCCTGTCTATGCTATAAATCTTTTTTCATCCAGCCCTTTATATATAACCATTTATAATCCTCATATTGCCTTGCCAAATTCGTCCTAATAGGATTATTTGCAATGTACTTGACCTTTTCAAAAAATTCATCCTCATCTCTTATTACTCTGTCATAGCTTTCGTCTTGCCACACTTTACCTTTTCTGTTTAACATTTTGTTTATCTCATGGGCGGTAAAGCTTTTTATGCTGTGCATTATTTTAGGTAAGGGTTCAATAGGATTTATTACCAAATGTACATGGTCATTCAATACCACAACGGCATAAAGTACGTACTTCTTACCGTCTAAAAAGCAAACGGCATCGAAAACGCAATTCTTTTGTGGTGGCTGTAATAGAAGTCTATTATGGGTAGCAAATGTAATGAAGTAGTAGCCGGAAGATAGTTGATAATGAGGAAGATGACGTCTCCATGTAAGTTCTGACAGGCGAGACGCCTGTCCTACTGCTGGTGGGTGAGACGCCTGTCCTACTGATGGAGTTTGCCCTGCCGATTTATTTTTGTCTTTCATTTTGATATTTTCATTTTTCCCAGTTCCTCTTCCCTGAGTTCCTTGCGGAGGATTTTTCCCACGTTTGATTTGGGTAGATCTTTGCGGAACTCAATCTCTACAGGCCACTTGTACTTTGCGAGTTTATCTTTACAAAATTCCATCAATTCTTCCCCGGAAGCCGTTTTACCATCTTTGAGCACTACGAAGACTTTGACATTTTCTCCGCGCTTCAGATCAGGAATACCTATGGCACATGCCTCCTCAACTCCGGGATGTTCATAAAATACTTCATCGATCTCCCGCGGGTAAATATTATAACCACCTGTTATGATTATATCCTTCTTGCGGTCAACAATATAAAAATAACCATCCTCATCCATGGTGGCGATGTCACCGGTATAACACCAGCCGTCTCTCAATGTATTCGCAGTCTCATCCGGCATATTCCAGTAACCTTTCATTACCTGAGGGCCTTTGATAATGAGTTCTCCACGTTCCCCTACGGGAACATCAGATGTACCGTTCTTCAGATCAACGATGCGGCATTCGGTGTCGGGTATGGGGGGGCCGATGCTTCCAACCTTGCGCTCACCGCCGGCAAAGGGATTGACATGCGTCACAGGAGCGGTTTCCGTCAATCCATACCCTTCGATAATCACAGCGCCCGTTGCTTCTTCAAAATCATGGAGAACTTCAACAGGCAGCGGTGCACTTCCGGAGAAGGAGCCCTTGATAGAGGTCATATCTGCCTTCTTGATATCAGGGTGGTTCAGCATACCGACAAACATGGTGGGAACGAGTGGTGCAAATGTCGGCCTGAATTTTTGTATCGCTTCAAGAAGATGATCCGGTTGTGGTCTCGGCACCAGGATATTTGTCCAGCCCATATGTATTGAGAAGTTCATGGAGACAGAAAGGCCAAAAACATGGAAAAAGGGGAGCGCTCCCAACATTACTTCCTCTCCCTTATTAAACGTGGGAAGCCATGCCTCAATCTGCTGAACCTGCTTGCTTAGATTTGCGTGGGTGAGCATGACGCCCTTTGAGATTCCCGTGGTTCCGCCGGTATACTGATACATTGCCACGTCGTCAAAACCGATTTCCACCTCGGGTGGATTCGGAGAGGATTTAGCGATGCAATTCTTCCATCTATACACATCGGCCGCTGGTTTTACATCTGCGGAAAGCTTCTTCTTTTTAGCTACCAATGGGAAGAGCAGATTCTTGGGAAAGGGGAGATAATCCCCAATTGAGGTGTAGATAATCTCCTTGATTGCCGTTTCGGGCCGCAGGTCTATCATCCTGTTTGCGAGAAGATCAATGGTGATCAAGACTTTAGAACCGGAATCGGTGAACTGATATTTTAGTTCCCGATCGGTATATAGGGGGTTGTTCAGAACCGTTATGGCCCCAAGTCTCAGTACAGCGAAATATGCCACAACACAGGGAATGACATTGGGAAGTAAAATTGAAACGGCATCCCCCTCTCTGATACCGAAGCCGGCAAGGCAAGTTGCAAAGCGGTCAACCATCTCTTTCAGTTCTTTGAAGGTGATCTTATAACCCTGAAAGATGAGAGCGATATGCTTGGGGAACTGTTCGGCTATTCTGTCCAATATTTCGGGCAGACAGATCTCCTCGTACTCGATGCACTCCGGCACGCCCTCTTCGTAAAAATTCAACCACGGTTTATCCTGATACCTGCTTTCTTCAGCCATATCTTTTCTCCTCTCCGTGTGTAAAGGTGATCCCCCTCTCCTGGTCAACCATAGGACCTTATCATATTCGTAGGACAGGCGTCTCGCCTGTCTATTAAATCTTTGTCCGCCAAATTCTGACAGGCGAGACGCCTGTCCTACGATAGACTGTTTTTCGCCTGTTCTACGAATAGGGGAGAGGAAACTTTTCATTCCATATCCATGGCATCCCAGATGATTTCGGCTATATCTAAGGCTTCTACCTTCTCCTCCATTTTGCGATCTTTTATTCCATCGCTCATCATAGTCAAACAGAATGGGCAGGCAAGGGCAATCTTTTCTGCATTTACCTCAATTGCCTGATCCGTTCTCATATCATTAATTCTTTCACCGATATCCTCTTCCATCCACATCCTGGCACCGCCGGCGCCACAGCAGAAGCTTTTGTCCCGATTTCTCCCCATCTCTACCAGTTTCATGCCGGGAACAGCTTTCAA
>JAUSPI010000136.1 GCA_030655775.1 Syntrophales bacterium | reverse complement strand
AGCCAATAGATTCTTCTTGATAGATGGTTGCATATTATTCATTATGTCGTTTGTCGACATTTTGTCAAAAAAAGTACGTTCTCTTCTCTCTCTGCCAAAGAACCGGCAAAGCACCGAACAGACGTTGCAAGGAATTATTTTTTACGATAAAATTATCTATCTTCCCCTCTGTTCACCGGTTAGAAAAGGAACGACGAGATCTCTGTCCCACGCAAAAACCAGACTCTCATTTGATCAACAGCGATCAGGATCTGAAGAAAACCATAGAAGCAAGAAGGATAGATCCACCTCCGGAAACTTCGATAAACTGCAAGATCTTATCAACACTATTTTTTGGGAAAATAAGGGTACTTCCAGCATGCAAACGCTTACCCAAAAATGATATCTGCATTCGAGAAGGGGGTTATACGGGAAGACTGCGCGGCAACAAAAAATCAGAACTGCTTGTCCTGAACGCTGAATTCCTTTGGAAGCGGGGAACCCGATTATTTGGGGTGAATCCCACACACTTTGTGGGTAGGGTCAGACTCTTTCGATCCGAACCCGTCAGCTAACCTCGTAAGCGTGGAAAGAGGAAGGATGGCATCTCCAAAAAAATCAACCCATATCCATGTCTGTGTATAAGAGTGTGTTCACCCTGAACACAGGTATTCTTCTGTACACTTCTCTTCCTTTTTCCAATTTTATTGACTTGAAACCCGGAATTTTTTATGACTATGTTTTTAACATAGACCGGGGTTTATTCTTTCTTTGAGCTACTCCCCGAAAACTGGACCAGGGCCTAAGGTGATAGGATAACCCCGGTGGAACAAATTCGGGGGGGCACAGATACAGCCATGAGAAAGAGATACGATGCGGCATTCAAGGCCAAAGTAGTACTTGAGGCTCTTCGGGAACAGGGCACACTGGCGGAAATAGGCTCTAAATACGGCATTCATCCAAACCAGATAACCCAATGGAAGAAGACCTTCCTCAAGAATCTTCCCGAGGTCTTCTCGAAGAAAAAGGATGACGAAACGGAGACCCTGAAGAAGCGAGAATCGGAACTTTACCGCCAGATCGGCCAGTTGAAATACGAGGTCGACTGGTTGAAAAAAAAATCTGAGGAGCTCTGTTAAATCCGTCTCAAAGCTCAGAGATGCCCTGGAACCCGGAGAAGTAAAACTCTCCATGCGTCGGCAGTGCGAGCTTTTGGGACTAAACCGCTCCGGCATCTATGTAAAGAGAAAAGGAAATGGCGAAGAAACGTGTGAGAACCTGTATTTGATGGATCTTATGGACAGGCAGTACACGAAACACCCGAGCTGGGGCGTAAAGCGCATGAAGTTCTGGCTTCAGAGAAAAGGTATCCAGGTCAACCTGAAACGGGTTCGAAGGCTGCTCCGGCTCATGGGACTTGAAGCGATCTACCCGAAGCCAAGACTGAGCAGGAACAACCCTGAACACAAGATTTACCCGTATCTCTTGAGGAACCTTGACATAACAAGACTCAACCAGGTCTGGTGTTCGGATATCACATACATCAGAATGGGCAAAGGCTTTCTTTATCTCACAGTCATAATGGACTGGTTCAGCCGCAAGGTTCTTTCTTGGGAGCTTTCGAACACCCTGGATACGAGTTTTTGCGCAAGCGCTCTGAAAGAAGCGCTTCAGAGATATGGGAAGCCTGAGATCTTCAACACGGACCAGGGCTCCCAGTACACGAGCAAGGATTTCACGGATATCCTGAAGGATAACGGGATCGACATCAGCATGGACGGTAGAGGCAGGGCCCTGGATAATGTCTTCGTAGAAAGACTGTGGAGAACCGTCAAGTACGAAGAGGTCTACCTTAAGGAGTACTGCAATCCGCTTGACGCAAGGACAAACCTTGGAGAGTTCTTCATCCACTACAATGAAGAAAGGCCGCACCAGGGTCTGGGCTACATGACGCCTTCGGAAGTATACTCAGGTCAAGGTGCAGGGAAACTGGTCAACTGCTAAGGAAACGGAAACAGAAGAAAACAGAAGAACAAATGCATCTTGAAACGGGAAAAGGGTCAACAAACCACCGGACCGATCACCTTATTTTCGCCACCCAGTGGTCCAGTGAGTAGGGAGTACTTCACTTCTTCAAGGAAAAAGGGAGGTTAATTCCATGGAAAAAATATTTCATCCATTAAATACAAAAACAATTCCAAAAAAGCCGCATCCTCTTATTGAACATCAACGTGATTACATCATTGTACGAAAGGCTTCCCCTAAAGATCTGCATGATATCTACAGCATAGCCTGCACAGTCGGAAAAACCCTGAAAGATCCTTACCAGGGTTTCCTGGTGGACGATTATGCCTCCGACCCGGGCCATTTCAAAGCACAGTTCAGAAGAGCCATTTTCGAACTGGAGCATTTTTATGTTGCCGGGATCCATCAAGGACTTCTCGGGTTCCTGATGGCCTACACAAAAGACCAATGGCTCAAATATAACGAGAATTGGCTGAAAGAAGTAATCTGGCACCCCAACTTTGATCTTGGGAAAACGCAGAATTTCATTTTGGTTGGGAAAAAAGCCATCCGGGCGCCTCTGACCACCAGGGCCCGAGGCAGCAAAATCTACACCAGACAGATCGAA
>JAUSPI010000135.1 GCA_030655775.1 Syntrophales bacterium | reverse complement strand
TGGCCAGGGAGCAGGTAGCCGCAGGGGCCGATTTTATAGATGTGAATGTGGGAACCGGTATAGGTTCCAGAGAAGACGAAATCAATTCCATGGAATGGGCTATCACCACGATTCAGCAGGAGGTGGATACACCGCTTTGCATCGATAGCGCAGATCACGTAGTCCTGGAGGCGGGTATCAAAGCGCGCGATGGAAGGCCGTGCCTCATCAATTCGGTCAAAGCCGAGGAGGAAAACCTGGAACAGGTAGTACCGATGGCCGGGGCATATAACATTCCCATAGTTGCCCTTGCTATGGACGAAACAGGTATTCCCATGAGTGTTGGGGGACGAATTCGTGCCTGTGAAAAGATAGCAGCGGCATGTGAAAAACACGGTGTGCCCCTTGAATCCGTATTTTTCGATCCATTAGTGCTGCCCGTAAGCACGGACATTAAACAGGGGACGGTAACCCTCCACACCATTATGGAGATCAAAAGATTTTTTTCCACAGCCAAGACTGTGATGGGTCTTTCCAATGTGTCATATGGTCTGCCGGTGCGGGCCAGGCTCAATGTGGCCTTTCTGCACATGGCCGTTTTTGCCGGGCTTGATGCAGCAATTACAGACCCACTCAATAAGGATCTGATGGACGCTGTTAAGACCGCCGAGGTACTGGCGGGTAAAGATCGGCACTGCCGACGATATACGAGGGCGTTTCGAGTTCAAAGTTCAAAGTTTAAAGTTTAATGAGAACAACTCGGAACTTTGAACTTTAAACTCAGAACTCTGAACTCAAGGAGAAAACGATGTTAGATAAATTCCGTGAAGGTGTTCTGGTAAAACCGTATGAGCGCTTGAGCCTGGAGCAGGTTAAGTGGCTCGATGAAGCCTCCATGCAGATTTTGGCCGATCCGGGTATCTGGTGCTACAATGAGCGGGCTGCCAAACTCTTCAAAAAGCATGGAGCAGATGTTCGAGAAGAACGTGAAGGATATTCCACCTGCTGGCGTGTTAGTTTTTCCTCCGGCCTCATAAAGGAAGCGGTGGCTCAGGCACCTTCCCGCTTTGTCCTTGGTGCAAGAAAACCGGAAAACCGGCTGTTACTCGATGCACTGGTGCCCCGCGTATACTTCGGGTCCGGTTCCGAAGCCAATGTCTGGATCGATGTAGAAATGGAACCATTTGCAAGCATCAATAATCCTGATATACAGGTTAAGGTGCCCATATTCCATAAACGCCGGGGCGACTCCTCGCTGCTCTGCCGCGCCGCCAGGCTCTGTGAGCAATTGGAGCACCTGGACTTCTTCATCAGGCCTTTGAACATCCAGGACCCTGAAGTGACTTCCAAAAATCATGATGTAAATAAATTCTTTGCAAGTCTGAATAATACAACCAAGCATGTCCAGGCAGGTCTTACCGAAACCGAAAGTCTCAAGGATGTGGTTCGTATGGCAGAGATCATCGCCGGTGGCCCTCAGGCACTGAAGGAAAATCCCATTATTTCGTTTATTACATGCGTGTTCAAAAGCCCGCTGCAACTCGTAGACGACACTACCGAAAAGGTCTTTGGCGTTGTGGAGACCGGTCTTCCTATTGTGATTTCATCTTCCCCTCAGGGAGGATCTTCAGCACCCATTCAGGAAGCAGGTATGGTGGCTCAGATTAACGCGGAAATCCTGGCAGGCATTACACTCACACAATTGATAAGAGAAGGTTCTCCAGTGCTCTATGGAAGTGTTCCTGTGCGGGCCCGGCTGGATGATCTGCACGACATGTATGGATGTCCGGAATTTAACCAGTACAATATAGACTGCGTCCAGATGGCCCGATTTTATGAAGTCCCCTGTTATTCTACGGCGGGGGTTGGAGATGCCAAAGTCCCCGGCATGCAGGCCACCTTTGAGAAGCTCTTCACACATCTCCACATGGCAATGAGTGGTGCTCAGTATATTCACTATGCCTTCGGCCTGTTAGATAGGACAAACAGCTTCTGCCCCGTTCAGGCGGTACTTGACAACGAGCAGATTGGTAAAATAAAGCACTGTCTGAGAGCGGCCAGAGTGGAGCCTTCTGTGGTAGATGATATGCTCAAGACCATCAGAAAGGTCATGGGGTCCCCTCATCGGTTGTATGCACGCCATTCCCGAAAGGCAATGCACGCAGGTGAGGTTTCGAGCCCTTACAGATTTGAGACAAAGGAATGGAAAGATAACGTTTTAGAAAATGCTCTTGAATATATGAAACAGTTAGAGAAGGAGGCCCCACCGTATCTGGATCAGACCACTGTGGAGCAGATATTCAACGAGATTCCCGGGCTGCTGCCCGGACTGAGGCAGACCGTTTCGTAATATCTAAAGAGGGTTCAGGGTCTTTTAACTCTGAACTTTGAACGCCGAACTCAGAACTCTATAAAGGAGACAGTAAAGATGGGGAAAAATGAACTCTTAGAAAAGATCGCATTCAATGTAATACAGGGCCGGCTTGAGGCTGAAGATGAGGGCTTCGATGAGGGCTTAGAGGGTAAGCCCGCAGTTACCGAACTTGTGAAAGAAGCTATTGAGCAAGAATTAGATCCAAAGATCATTGTACTAAAGGGCCTTACAGAGGCCATGGAGGTAGTAGGGAAAAAATTTGAGGGGGAAGATTATCTGATACCCGATATGCTTGCATCGGCCGAGTGCGTTGGTACCGCTATGGACCTCCTGAGCGATCATCTCGCGGGAGCCGGCGTTGAAGGTAAGGGTAAATTTATTATAGCAACTGTTGCCGGAGACCTCCATGACATTGGGAAAAACATTGTTGCTATCATGCTCAAAGGCGCAGGGTACGAGGTCATCGACCTGGGTACGAATGTCCCCACCGAGCAGATCGTGGAGGAGGTAAAAAAACATCAGGCACCTTACCTGGGACTTTCGGCACTTCTTACCACCACCATGCGTGTGATGGGAGAGGTTATCGAAAAGCTCACGGAGGAAGGAATCAGAAGTAAGGTGAAGGTGCTTATCGGTGGTGCACCCACATCCCAGGAATTCTCAGATCAGATAGGTGCAGATGCCTATTGCAAGGATGCATTCCAGAGTATCGATGTTTTGAAGGCTCTCGCTTCTTAAAACTGCCACCGGATTTATTGAGAGGAAGGACAAGACATGGCGGAAAAAAAGGCATATTCACATGCAGCAGGGACGGGAGAATATGATAAGTCCTCGGGCCTTTCGGGCAAATATGACAACGTCAGAAGGTTCTGGGAAGAACAGGTTACCGACTTTTTTCTGCGTCCGGCATTGAACGATCTAGTAGAACGCAAAAGACAACACCTTGAGCGTATCCGTCGGGTTTATTTTGGTTCCGGAAAGGAAAGGTGGTGTAGACGATGACAACCGAAACAACCTCAGACTGTAGGGTCAATCATGAATTATTGAAAGCGATCGATAGTCTGCCGCTAAACGAGCGCCTAAAGGAATTAAAGGGAAAATATCTAAATACCACCCCCAGACTTGCCAGCGAACGGGGTACATATTATGCACAGTCATGGCGGCAAACAGAGGGGCAACCCATTCAATTGCGGATTGGCAGAGCAGTAAAAAATGTGCTCGAAAACATACCCGTACCCATATTCGAAAATGAACTGGTGGTGGGCAGTCTCACCCGGTTTTTTCGCGGTTCTTACGCCATGATTAATTATGATTCAGGCTTAATCCTTGATCTATTGGCAACGTCGAAAAACGGGGAGATTACCATGGGTGGCCTGAATGTCATCGGCAAACTGGATGAAACGGATAAGCAGGCGCTGATAGAAAATAGTATCTACTTCCAAGGCAAGACCAATCGAGATATTGAAGAGCAGGTCTGCAGAACGCTTTGGGGAAGCTGGCATGATGACGTTACTGAATCCAGGGGGCAAGCACCTTATCATTATGCTCCCCCGGGTTATGGTATCACGTACTACGATAAGGTCTTCGCCATGGGCCTGCGGGGGATTATGGCAGAAGTCCAGGAAAAACTGGATCATGCTGCGCAGTTAGGTGTGGAAGACCCTGAACAGGTATGGTTCTGGCAATCGGTACTCATTATTTCAGAGGGACTGATAAAATTCGCCGGGCGATATGCGGAAAATGCTCGTAGTCTCGCCGGCAAGGAGAGCGATCCGGCAAGGAGAGCAGAGCTGGAAGAGATTGCCACAGCGTGTTCCAACGTCCCGGAAAACCCACCGCGTAATCTGCACGAAGCGGTTCAGACATTATCCTTTATCGAACTCGCCAAGGTCATTGAAAACGGGCGCATCGGAGACTTCTGTGGCAGGCTTGACCAGTGTTTGTATCCCTATTTTAAAAGAGACATTGAAGATGGCAGCATAACCATAGAAAAAGCTGCCGACCTTGTTGGAGGGCTGATTACTCTTATTGGCCGGAGAGAACAGTGTGCACAGGTATTAATGCGTGAGGCGGTACAGACAAACAAAATTTCTAATATCACACTGGCCGGCCTGACTAGAGACGGCAAAGATGCCAGCAATGAACTGACCTACCTGTTCCTCCACATGGTAGGACTGCTGAAGTATGCGGAGCCTCACTTCTCTTTTATCTGGCATAAGGGCATATCCCGCTGGGCAATGATGAAGGCCATCGAGACCAACCGGAGAACGGGCGCCGGTCATCCCCAGTTTCTCAATGGCGACACCACTACGGAATACTTTGTGAAGAGGGGCGTTCCTGTTGAAGATGCCAGAGACCACGCTTATTTAGGATGCTCATACGCCCACCCTAAGAATCAGGGATACCACTGTAAAGCAATATCTTACATAAACCTGGCGCTGCTTCTCGATCAAACCCTTCATAATGGCGTGGCCCCGATGAGCGGGAAAAAGATTGGCCTTGAAACCGGCGACCCCCGAAATTTCAAGACCTTTGAAGAGTTGTTTGCAGCCCTTGAAAAGCAGGTGGCGTTTACATTGAAACGCTTCATACACCGTAACCATATCGCCCACCGGACAGAGCTAAGAACATGGCGTGTTCCCCTTCACTCGACTTTCGCCACCGGTTGTATCGATAATGGCTATGACATCATGATGGGCGGTCAATTTGCCGACCCCGCAGACCATCCTGTGTGGGATGTTATAGACCGCGGGTATGTTTCGGCTGCCGACGCACTCACAGCCATCAAGAAGCTGGTGTATGATGACAAGAAATTAACAATGGGAAAACTCCTCGAGGCACTGGACGCCAACTTTGAAGGTGAGCGGGGTGAAGAAATACGGAACATGTGTCTCACGGCTCCAAAGTATGGCAATGACATTGATGAAGCTGACAACATGGTTCGTGATCTGGGCAAAATAATTCCCAGACTGCTCGAATCGGAAAAGACCCCCTTTGGCTCAAAATATACCATACTCCGGCAGGGATTAACCTGGCATTATTATGGCGGCAAGGGGGTGGGGGCGCTGGCCAACGGTCGAAAGGCAGGAGAGCCATTGGCTGATGCCTCTTTGTCTCCAACACAGGGGGCGGATACAAATGGACCGACTGCGGTCTGTAATTCGGCACTCAAAGCGGATTTTAGCGATGCCCGAACAGCGGTCCTCAATCAAAAATTTCCCCTCGCACTATTTAAGAACAGTGGGTTTGCTGAAAAGCTGGTTGATTTCACAGAGACGTTCATGGGCAACGGTGGCATGCATATTCAATACAACATATTGGATGCCGAGACATTGAGCAAGGCGAAGGATCATCCTGAACAATACAAAGACCTGATCGTACGAGTGGCCGGGTACAGTGCTTACTTTGTCCTTCTGGCACCTGAAGTTCAGGACGAGATAATTGCCCGGACGGAACAGACATTTTAGATAAATGCCAGCTTGCTGGCGACCGGAGAAAGCAGCAATTCGAAAGGTGATTATCATGCAAGAGGGTAAATCCGGGATAATTTTCAATATTCAAAAATTCTCAGTGCACGATGGCCCGGGCATAAGAACCACCGTTTTTATGAAAGGGTGCTCCCTGTATTGTCTTTGGTGCGCCAATGCTGAATCCATCAGTCCCAAGTTGGAACTGGGGATAATCAGAAAGCTCTGCAATCGCTGCGGGAAATGCATTGAAGCCTGCCCGGGAAAGGTCATAAGCTGCAACACCGATAACGTTATTAAAATAGACCGGGATGGCTGTACAGCCTGTGGTGAATGCGTAAACGTCTGTTACCCGGGGGCGCTTACCATATATGGGAGGCAAGCGGCCATAGACGACATCTTCAAAGAGATTTGCCGAGATGAATCATTTTTCGAAAGTAGCGGGGGAGGGGTAACCGTTTCCGGGGGTGAACCGCTTCGTCAGGCCGACTTCGTTGCCGCCTTATTTGAGAAATGCCGTGAAGCCGATATACATACCTGCCTTGATACGAGCGGCTATGCCCCTTCAGAAAAGCTGAAAGAGGTATTGTGTGTTACAGACTATGTCCTGTTTGATATCAAACACATGGATCCGGTGATTCATCGCCGGCTCACCGGCCAGCCGAACGAGCTTATCTTAAAGAACGCTAAGATTGTAGCGACAAGCGGGGTAGAGCTGCTTTGCCGCATACCATTGATTGCAGGTATAAATGACACGATGTCCAACATAACAGAGACAGCCCAATTTATTAAATCCCTGGGTACAGACATAGCAGTTGAGCTTCTGCCCTATCATCGGCTGGGAGCAGGGAAATACCAGACGCTGGACAAACAGTATCCAGGTAGATCCTTTGCCACTCCGTTACCGGAACAGGTGAAATTGGTAAAGCAAAAATTCGAACAATTCAATGTACCGTGTATCGTCGGTGGTTAGAACATAAAAACGCCGGAATTAACTGTTAAAAGGAGATAGGAATGGATATCGAAAAGGATACGTTGGAAAGAGTGAAGTGGATTTATTCTTCATCCGATAATAAAGAACTCGCTGAAAGATATGATCAATGGGCCAAGGATTATGACACTGATCTTAATGAAGCATTTGGATGGCTAGGACCACAGCGTGCCGTTGAATTCTTTAGTCGCTATGTTGCAAAAGATGCAAAAATTCTGGATGCCGGAGTTGGCACCGGACTTGTCGGGCAAATATTAGCCAAACAGGGTTATACAGACTTAACGGCTATGGACCTCTCAAAGGGAATGCTTGAAGTCGCGTGCTCGAAAGGCGTTTACCGTGCGTTTCATCAAATGGTGATGGGAGAGCCCCTGGATTATGCGACCGATTCCTTTGACGCAGTAATTAGTGTTGGTGTATTGACCGTCGGTCATGCGCCGGCCGATTCATTCGATGAATTGATTCGCATAACCAAGCCCGGCGGGCATATCGTGTTCTCGCTGCGCCCTGACGTTTACAGAGATAACGGCTTTAAAGAAAAGCAAGATATCCTGGAATCAGAGGGGAAGTGGAGACGCGTGGAGGTAAGTGAGGAATTCCAGCCCCTGCCCAAGGGAGAACCTGATGTCTATCATCAGGTTTGGGTGTATCAGGTAACGCCTCATTAAAACATTACCATAGCCGTTTTATAATGAAGGAAGCGCTTTATTATCAGAGAGTTTGGTAGACCAGTAACATGACGTGTCAATTTATTCCTGTTGTCAACAAATAGAACTGTCCGGTTTTGTAGCAAATGAATTGTCCGCTTTTTGTTGTCCAGGGAGAGCCATGAAACAGGGAGTCATAGGAGGTGTTCCCGGGACAGGTGGCGAGCGGCGGACTTACGCTGCCTTTCCC
>JAUSPI010000134.1 GCA_030655775.1 Syntrophales bacterium | reverse complement strand
ATATCAAATATCAAAAAGAAAATTTTAAAAATAAAACGAGATTCTGAAATAAATTCAGAATAACAAAGAAAAAATGTCATCCTGAACTTGTTTCAGGATCTCTCGGAGCATTTAATGAAAGACTCAATATCTTTATTCGAAAAGGCAAAAACCCTCATACCGGGCGGCGTGAACAGCCCGGTTCGGGCTTTCATGGCCGTTGATTCAACCCCAATCTTTATCAGCCACGCTTCCGGTTCGAGGATTTTCGACGTAGAAGGAAGGGAATACATAGACTATGTTTCATCATGGGGACCGATGATACTTGGTCACAACCATCCTGACGTCACCCGCGCAATAAAAGAAGCTGCCGACAGGGGAACAAGCTACGGTGCCCCTACTGAGGCTGAAGTTGAAATGGCTGAGCTGATCTCGAATGCCTTCCCATCGATTGAAATGGTCAGAATGGTCAACTCCGGGACAGAGGCAACGATGAGCGCCATAAGGCTCGCCCGCGGCTTCACCAACAGGGAAAAGATCATAAAATTCGAGGGGTGTTATCACGGTCATGCAGATTCTCTTCTGGTCAAGGCCGGATCCGGTGTTGCCACACTGGGTATTCCGGGAAGTCCCGGCATACCGAAAAAGCTGGCGGAGCTAACCATAACGCTCCCCTTCAACAACATTGAAACGGTCAAATCCGCCGTTGACATGCACGGCGACGACCTTGCATGTATAATAGTTGAACCAATCCCCGGAAACATGGGAGTTGTCCCCTCACACACAGGATTTCTCGAAGGGCTGAGAGAGATAACCGAAAGCCGCGGCATTCTTCTCATATTTGATGAGGTAATCACGGGATTCAGACTGACCTATGGAGGCTTCCAGAATATCGCCGGTATCGAACCCGATCTTACCTGTCTCGGAAAGATAATCGGGGGTGGTCTTCCTGTCGGCGCCTTCGGGGGGAGAAAAGACATTATGGAAAAACTCGCCCCGACAGGGCCCGTCTACCAGGCTGGAACCCTTTCCGGAAACCCCCTGGCCATGGCCGCCGGTATCACAACACTCAAGATTCTTGAGAAAAAAGTTGATTATGACGAAATTGACCGGAAAACGGGCTTCCTCTGCCATGAAATGAAAAAACTCTTTGATCAAAAAGGGATTCCCGTTAGCATAAACCGCGTGGGTTCAATGTTTACGATATTTTTTACGGAGGACAAGGTCTTCGACTTCGAAACTGCCGGGAAAAGCGATACTGCGCTTTTTGCACGATATTTCAGGGAAATGCTTGCGAACATGATAAACATTGCCCCCTCCCAGTTCGAGGCGTCCTTTCTCTCATTCGCCCACACAGACGAAGATATCGAAACAACTCTTAATGCCTGCGCGAAGGCGCTGGAAAAAGTGAGTCTTGCCCATGAAAAATGAATTATCGTTCGACTCTTTTTTAAATAAAACAGAAAAGATTGCAGTAGTAGGTCTCGGCTATGTTGGCCTGCCGCTTGCCGTCCATCTGTCCAGGCATTTTTCTGTTACAGGCTATGATATCAATACCGACCGCATAGCTGAACTCCGGGCCGGCTATGACAGCACCATGGAGGTAACCGGTTCAGACCTGCAATCATCAACAATGGGTTTTACAACCAACCCCGAAGCGCTCTCTTCCTGCAGACTCATCATCGTGGCTGTCCCAACACCCATCGATGAGGCTAAATCACCGGATCTTACATATATTCGAAATTCCTCAACCACTGTGGGTAAATACCTCTCACAAGGCTCCTGTGTGGTCTTTGAATCGACGGTCTACCCGGGAGTAACGGAAGATATATGTGTCCCTATCCTGGAAAAGGAATCCGGCTTGAAATTTGGCAAAGATTTCTCCGTCGGATACTCCCCCGAGAGGATTAACCCAGGTGATAAAGTCCATACCATAGAGACAATCACCAAAATCGTTTCCGCGTCCGACCCGGAAACCTTAGCTCTGTTAACGCAGGTCTATGGCAGGATCGTAAATGCTAACATTCATCAAACCTCTTCAATAAAGGTAGCCGAAGCGGCCAAGGTCATTGAAAATACGCAAAGAGATATCAATATCGCTCTCATAAATGAGCTTTCCATAATCTTCAACGAGATGGGAATCGACACACTGGAGGTGCTGGAAGCGGCAGGCACCAAATGGAATTTTCTGCCTTTTCGGCCAGGCCTCGTAGGCGGTCACTGTATCGGGGTGGATCCCTACTATTTAACCTTCAAGGCGGAATCATTAGGCTACCATCCGCAGGTAATTCTGGCCGGACGCCGTATCAACGACGGGATGGGGAAATATATAGCCGGGCAAACCATCAAGATGCTCATCGCCGCAGACAAGCATGTAAAAAATGCAAAGGTGGCCGTACTCGGGCTGACCTTTAAGGAGAATATCCCCGATTTACGCAACACAAAGGTGGCAGACATCATCAATGAATTGAAAGATTACGGGGGCAGCGTTATTGTCCATGATCCTCACGCCAGTGCTGAAGAAGCCTATCGCCAGTACGGCCTGAAACTCCAGCCGCTCAATCAGATTAAAGGAGTTGATGCAGTAATTCTGGCGGTTGCACACCGGGAGTATCAGGAACTCGGCCTCCGAAAAATCGCTGCGTTATGTTCCGACGGAGATTCACCTGTTGTGGATGTTAAGGGTATGTTCAAACACGAAGAAGCAAAAAAACTCAATATAAATTACTGGAGATTGTGACCCCCTAGGAGGCTGTCCGAAAACGCACCAAAGTTGTCATTCCCGTATTTCCCTCTGTCATTCCCGCGTTTCCTTCTGTCATTCCCGCGAAGGCGGGAATCCAGTACCGTCCCCGCGCAAGCGGGGAACCATGAAACAAAATAATGTAGTGTGACGTGGCTTAATGAAGCAATATTACATTTACATTCTTGCGAGCAGAAAAAATGGGACGTTGTATGTCGGTGTAACGAGCGATTTACTCAAAAGGATTTATGCGCACAAACAGAATCTCATAGATGGATTCACAAAAAAACATAATGTCCATACTCTTGTGTATTATGAGGTATATAACGACATACGGGAAGCAATTCTAAGAGAAAAGCAGACAAAGAAATGGAACAGGAGATGGAAGCTGAGGCTTATTGAAGAAATGAATTCTGAATGGAGAGATTTATATTACGAAATAATTTAAACATATTTCTGGATTCCCGCCTTCGCGGGAATGACCATTTAGAATATTTTTGGGAATTTGTAAGGATTCTATGAGAAAAATCTTAGTCACAGGCGCCGCCGGCTTTATCGGGTTCCATTTAGCTAAAAGGCTATTAAATAGTGGCGATACCGTCGTCGGCATCGACAACCTGAACAGTTACTACGATGTCAACCTGAAAAAAGCACGCCTTGCCATTCTCGAAACATACACGAACTTTCATTTCTCTAAAATGGATATAGCCAACCGGCAGGACATGGAAAGACTTTTCCACCCAAACACACCAGACAAAACAGAAAGGGGTGACATGGACAAACTCGGTTTGTCCGTGCAAAAACAAGTAAAAACGACACGGACAAATAAATTTGTCCATGCCACCAATCAACCAAACGCACCAGATACACCAGACTATGTCGTCCATTTAGCCGCTCAGGCAGGAGTTCGTTATTCCCTGGAAAATCCCCACGCGTATGTCGACAGCAATCTCGTCGGTTTCACAAATATCCTTGAAGGGTGCAGGCACAATAAAGTCAAACATCTTGTTTTTGCCTCGTCGAGTTCCGTCTACGGTGCAAACACCAGTATGCCCTTCTCGATTCATCATAACGTTGATCACCCAATCAGCCTCTATGCCGCAACTAAAAAGGCAAACGAACTGATGGCACATGCCTATGCAAGCCTTTACAATATTCCGTGTACTGGACTCAGGTTCTTCACCGTATACGGCCCCTGGGGAAGACCCGACATGGCCATGTTTTTGTTCACTAAGGCTGTCCTGGAAGGGAAACCGATAGATGTGTTCAACCATGGCGAAATGAAAAGGGATTTTACTTACATAGATGACATTATAGAAGGCGTTGTCAGGATAATTGACAAGATTCCGCAGCCGGATCCTTGCTGGAACGGAGATGAGCCTGACCCCGGCACAAGCTTCGCCCCTTATAAACTCTATAACATAGGCAACAACAACCCCGTACAATTGATGGAATTTATCAATCTGCTGGAAGAGCGCCTCGGCAAAACGGCTCAGAAAAACTTTCTTCCCATGCAACCCGGAGATGTGCCGGCAACCTATGCCGACGTGGACGATTTAATGAAAGACGTGGGCTTCAAACCGAAAACCCCGATAAAAGAAGGCATCAAGAAATTTGTGGAGTGGTATAAGGAATATTATTTTACTGATAATCCTTGACCGGAAGCGCACCCGCAAGCCCCGCCTTGTAGGCGGGGTAAGGGGCGCAATATAAAACAAACATGTTCCTTACCGGGAAGCCGCCCCGCCCTGTGGGCGGGGAGCTTCACAATCCACAGGAAATATATCAATTTTACTTTGCCCGCAGGAGCTTGTTATGGACGAAAAAGACTTAAAAAAAATTGAAGGGATGTTTAAGCACCACACAGGTGTTCTGGTTGAAAGTTTTAAGCACAAGCTTGATCTGGTGGTCGAAGGTCAGCAGGCGTTAGTTGAAAAAGTAGATGGAATGGGAACACGGCTTGACAGTATTGAGCGCAGACTTGACAGGCTTGAGGTCAAGGTCGATGTTCTTGAAACCAAAATCGATGCCATCGAAGAAAGAGTCAGTGCCATTGCAGTAATAGTCAGTGCCATTGAAGTAAAAGTCGGTGTCATCGAAGAAAGAGTCAGTGTCGTCGAAGAAAAAGTCGTCACTATCGAAGAAAAAGTCGGTACTATCGAAGCAAAAGTTAGTGCCATCGAAGAAAAACTCGATACCGTTGCCGCTGATCTTTCTGCCCACCGGGCGGATACCGAGGTGTATAAGGAATATAAAGTTTCCGAGCATTGAGTTACGCGCAGGGGTGGGATAAAAGAAAATTGCTGCAATTATTAATTCCCACAAAACGTAAATCATTTTCAAAATAGACATTGACCCTTCCAACACAGTAGGATAGGCGTCCCGCCTGTCCATAATAGTGAATCACCGTAGACAGCCGAGACGGCTGTCCTACGGGATGAGACCTTTGCAAAACTGCAATTTTGGTCATTGCGAGGCACGAAGTGCCGCGGCAATCTTATGAATTATCAATATGTTATGAGATTGCTTCGCTTCGCTCGCAATGACAATATTGGTATTATGCAAAGCTCTCGGGATGGGGAGGACTGTCTTTATTTTCAATGTCTATTTTGGGGATTATTTTCGAGCTTGACTTGAAGTCGAAAAGTCATCATAATATATATAAATTTGCTCTTTAAAAATATGGGGGCGTCACGGTTTCGACGGGGATAACTGAAGCTGTAGTGGCATACCGAGGTTCCTATCGGCCTCGTTAAACAGGTAGGAAAAACGTAAACGCAGATAATTACGATTACGCTTTAGCCGCTTAAGACGGCTAACGTTCTCCTGATTTCTCCTATCGGATCAGATGAGGGCGTCATTTAGGTAGGATAACCGATCTCATCTTCCTGGGGTGAGAAAGGCGAAAACTAAACAGGATAGTACCTGAGAAATCCTGCCTCTGGGAGATTTCAGGTGCGAATTTAAAACAGAGGATATGTATGTAGAAGCTGCAGTGGAATATTTTCGGACGCGGGTTCGACTCCCGCCGCCTCCACCAAGTTAGCCCTTAAGTTTCAATAAGTTATCTTTTTTCGCCTGCAACTTTTCTGGTTGCATTACGGTTGCAGTTTTTGTTTTACTATAAATCTCCCGAAGATCATCCGACTCAATCTGAAAATACCGCTCGAAGGCTTTGTTGGTGACATGCATGGTTGCCCTTTTTATCTCCTCCGGGGAACAATAATGCCTCAGTGCCTTAGCCGAACTATGGCGGGTTCCACCGTATAAATCTACCCCTTCAATTCCTAAATTCTGACACGCCTTAACCCACCATTTGTAAAAATATTTCTCTCCGAACGGCTGTCCCTCCCGGACACCGCTAATTCCCTTTACGTGCCGGAAAAATGGAAGTGCCGGTACACCTGCTGGAAAACCCCGCAAAATCTCAACATCCTCCTCTAAAATCGGTACTGTCTTAGGCTTTTTTTCCTTGGGATAGGGAAAAGTCAAGTACCCGTTGCTAACGTCAATGTTCCCCTCTTTTAGGGAGATCATCTCCCCCGGTCGGATCGAAATGTAAGTACACAGCCACTTGATTCCGAGATAAATTTTAGGATTGATATGATATGAGATCCGGTATACCTCATCAAGTATGGCGGTTTGTTCTTCTTTCGATATCGTTTTTCTGAACCCCAACTCAAAGGAACATTCCGGAAATTCCGGAAACTGTGCAAGTGCAATAATCCGTCGCTTTCGTAACCATGTCCAGAAATCGTGCATAGCCGACTTGATGTTTGCCCTTGTCTTATCTGATACTTTTTGAGAGAAAAGAAAATCCTCAAGCTCCGCAAAACCTATCTCCTTTACATTCCTGCTTCCAAAAAAAGCAATAGCTCTACCTGCATAATTCGTCAGGTTCCGGTATGACCCCGGCTTAACAGTTTTCTCCTTCAACTCAAGCCACTTTTCTAACAAAACATCAAGCCCCAAAGGATTGTCTTTTTTGTAGTCCCTCTCATCATAAGTCCCTTCATCACATTTAAACCGAAGTCCCGTCAAAAAACGGTTTGCGGTCTCATATGACTTAAATCGTTTCCACGTTTTATTGAATTTCACGATAAATCTTGTTGCTCTGTGCTCCGGGTGCTTAGAACACACCAATCCATCTTTGTGGTTGTCTTTAAAACTACCTCCACACACCAGGCATTTCTGGCCGCTGTATATCCCCCCAATCATACACAAATCCCCCTTTCTTTCGGGAGGAATACTATGTTCTAAAGTCAAGTTCAAGATATAATTTCACCACTTGCTGCTGTAGATTACTTCCCTAAATAAAAAAATGTGCTGTCTGACCGGTGATGTCCGAGTTCCTCACTCACCATCAGCCGGATTTCCTTGTCTATTTCCCGGGCTTTCTCGATGTTCAAGCCGGCGCGATCTGCTATACTCTGGATGTGATTTCGACCGAATATTTGTTCTGCTACCGGACATTCAATTTTGACACCTGTTTTTTCCTGCCACTTTTTCGCATAGCTTTCATGGGCGTAACTGTGCCGAACACCGTGGAAACGGAAATCGATATCGAGTTTTTTTCTTAGGTCACGAATTACGTTATAAGAAAAGACCTGCCATTCCTGGTAGCGCATATTGCCTGGTATGAGTGAACCCCTGTATAGAATATCTTGATTCGCCGACTGGAAAGCTTGGGCTTCCCTGGTTCCGTGAAGGACATAAATTGAGTAAAATGACCTATCCTGATTATTTTTCGTGTTGTCTTCCTTGTCCAGCTGGACATGATTCTCGGAAAAATCCTTTTCGGCAATTTTCATACACGCGCTTTCCTGAAATCGGGCCGCAGTTTCTTGTTGTACTATGATTTGATATCTCAAACACTCGTAGTGAACATTTCCAGTCTTTCTGTACATCTCTTCCAGGGCATTTTTCATTTTTTCGATATTCTCACGGGAAATAGAGTGATCGGAATTCGAAAACCGCCGGCCTTTGCTTACGCCAAACTGTCGGGCGGAAATCACCATTTCGTGATTTCCTGTGGCCAACCACATTTGATTTATACTGCTAATATAATCGGCCACAGTGGACCTCCCAATCTCGTCATCGTTAACCTTCTCGTACAAATAGACCCCAAATCTTTCCTGGTGTATTCGCTTAACCTTTTCTAAGTACCGGATCCCGAACTCTTCCTTCAGGAATGAGGCGTATTTTCTGATAGCGGAGTGTGCCTTCTTTTTTGCAGCGGTGCCTTTATGGGCGTAGTTTTGCGTAATTTCGGCGAGGCGCCAGCAGACATAGCTATTTAAAACCTTGCCATTTCCATAGTTCCTTTTATTTTTTGGGATTTGCATAAAAAATCCTTTCTGCTATTTCAAACATTTCATTATGATATTCTGGTGGGATACCACTTTTGCTCAGAGCGCGGGCAAGCTTATTCATACGTTCACTATGTCTTTTTTTGGGGCCTGTCTTGACCGGAATGTTGAGCTTTGCCTCCTTGAAAAATTCTTTGAGCGCATAGCGGTATCGGTCTTGTGTTCCCACGGCCAAGCCCCGCCTGCTTCTCAGGAAATTCATATACTGGTCATAATCCTCCCGTTTAATGTCCTTGATTGCAAAAACATGTCCCTTGATGTGGCAAAGAAAATCCACGACAATCCGTTGCCGCTCCCGAGCCGCAGTTGGTGATCTCTTCCAGCGGCGGACATTGGTGTATTTTTGCCTATAAATAAAATATTCTCGTGTGATCCCCATTTGTTCTAATCCTTACAAGTTAAATGTATTCTAGTTAAAATTAATCGTTGATAGTCGCATGGGACATCAACGGCCTGTCGGCCCTATTGCCGACTTTGGCGACTAAAAAATCATGGGGGACCCGACTCTCATGCAGACTTTTTCAAGGTCTGAAAGCGATCGCCAGGTGTCATGTCAAGGCTCACAAGCCTTGACGAATTTGACGCGGATTTTGTTGTTAAAGAACCAGTATGATCGGGAACTTATAGTTTTCGTGCGTGCACGTCTCTTTGTGGACAAAGGTTTATCCTCTGAATCGTACACGAAGAAGTTCCCACCTGCCAAATTGTGATGGTTTTTTTCTGCAGGAGGGGAGAGAGGCCCCTGCGTGATGGATGGCTTTTCACTGCAGAATGCTGCAGCTTTCTTGATTGACTTTTGCTTTTTTCGCACCGCGTATTAGCGAAAAAAGCGCACAAAAAAGCCCGCTGTATCTCTCTTGATATCGATACACCAGGCAACTTTTTTCCTGTTTTCTGTTTTCCGGCTAAAACCATACCTACAAGGTATAGCTAAAGCCCAGCAGGAAACCGGCATTCTCTCAGGCGTTGGCACGGCCACGAAAGATTTGCCTCTCCTGCCTCTCATCGTTAAGCACATCGCAAAACTTTTGTACTGCCTCCTTTCTCTTGTTAATTACAGAGAGGAAACAATACTCCCCAAGGGGAATATGATCCCCCTCCGGGGTTAAAGTGTTTTTGCTCAGGGTAACGAACTTACCATGCAAAAAAAGGCCAATCGGTCTTTAACATACGACCTGATAAGCCTTTATTTATATTACCTTTATGCTTCCTAAAAGGAAGCTATCTTTTTCGGGCACTACAAAGCCTTCGTTTATCCTTGATGGATACGGACAGGAAGGCTCCTATCTCTCCCTTTTTTAGCCTGGCATGTCTGCCAGTCTCAGATACCGGACTACCGATTTTAAATTTGTAATCGCTTACCGATAAATTAGGGCCTCGTGGTTCCTTTTGTGTAAAGGCATCCAGCCTAACGAGGGTCTCTCTGGATAGAGAAATAAAATTCTATATATTATCTAATAGCTTTACTGCAGGTTGTCAAGGACTTTTTTTTAAAAGATGAAAAAAATTAGACCGTTACCAACGTTTAGTCTAGTATAGGAGATGTTAAATGACCACTTTTGCGGAGGAAAAATAGCTGGCGTTAATTAATCATTCAAATCCGCATTTTCACTGCACAATAAGGCTCACATATCTGTTGCCTGCATGCCTTTTAAAGGGACCCTTTATTCTTTTCCTTTTCGATCTCCTTTAATCCCTTCTCAAGTATCTGCCTTATGGCTTCCGTTCTTGTGGGAATCCGGTTGCCGTAGCGGTAGTCGTCCACACGCCTGAGAAGTTCTTCATCAAATACCATTGTAACGATGGGTTTTTTCGTAGCCATGGCTTTTCATAACACAATCCTGTTTATCAAACAATAAGTATCTATTATATCCTTGACAAAAAGGGGTTAATATGATAATAAGATAATATCTTATTATGGTTAACTGGAAAAATATACAAATAAATAATCATGAGGATAGGTAGTGATAGAAAAAACCATTCAGGCCCTCAGGAACCTGGATTTTGATTATCTTGACATGTACGAAAAGTCAGCTGCTGAAAAGGAAAGGGATCTTCAGGTGGCTGAACTGGAGAGAGTCAAGCGGATTCTTGTGTGTGACAAAATGTAGAATTTTGTCCTATATCTGCCCTCCGGACACACTGTTTTGACCTCTAAAAAGGGGCAGAAACAAGCCCGGATTTATTATTTATAGGACAAAATCAATTTCTATTGTCCTATACGAAAGGAGATAAAAAATAATGGGCAACATCATCCCGATGGGAAGCCGCCAGCTTTCCCGCACATTCTCAAGGGAGATACCGAAATACTTTACCGCCGACGAGATCCACCGGATCCTCTCCGATGAGCTGAAGGAAAAGCACTACACGGCATGGTTCCTCTGCGAGTTTCTCTGGAATACGGGTACCCGGATATCCGAGGCAGTATCGGTGAAGTCGGGTGATATCGACATGAGGGCCAGGGTGGTCAGGGTCAGAACCCTGAAACGGGCCAACCACACCAGGATGATTCCCCTGAAACCGGAATTTGTTGGAGAGGTTGCGGTCTGGCTGAATGAAAATGTAATTTCCAGAGAAGACCGGCTTTTTCAATTTAACAGAAAGACGGCCCATTATCATGTACGGAAGGCATGCGGGATGGCCGGGATCAACGACAACAGGGCGCATCCGCACACATTCAGACATTCATTCGCAATAAACTGCCTCATCCAGGGAACACCTATCACGGTCCTCAAGGAGTGGTTAGGACACAGGGATATCGGATCTACCCTGGTATACACGCAGATACTGGGACAGGACACAAGGGCATTCATGGACGGGGTAAGATTTTAGTTTTAAAAAGAGCGTAATCTATTTTTTTACGAGGGTTGGTTTGGGCTGTTTTTTGCTTGGTTTCCAGACATATTTAGCAGCTTCCGGCCGTTCATTTTCTGCGATCTTGGTAAATAATTCATTGAAGATCTCTAATGTTTCTTCATCGATGTCCGGATCATGCATCCACCGGTCCTTTTGATAGCCGCCTTTGATCACTTTTAAAGACATAAAACCACTTCCTTAAAAGATAAGATTCTAACTTTATACACTGAATATGAGGAATAAGACAAATAATAAATGGAGGTTTTTAAATGATTAAAAGGACCGATTCTTTTTACATCGAGGAGTTCAGAAAACTTGGGCTGGACTTCGATATTGAAAAGGTGAAAGATTATTCTCTTTTTCACTGGAAGCTCGGTATCGCAATAGGATACATCGTGTCTTCGATCTTTATGTCGATTGGGATACTCGGGCTGCTGGCAGTCTTCCTGCTTGGCTTCCTGGTTGAGCCAGCCGCGTTCATCCTCTTGCCGGTATTTTTGATGTTTCTTGGAATCGGGACATGCGCATTTGCTTCTATAAGAAAGTCTCAAAAAATGCTGAAGCCTTATAAAAAAGTTAAAGATCCTGTAATACATGAGCTACATGGAACGAAACGTTAGGAGTTCGCAGATACAAGAGAAAACGTCCAAAATTTGTGCCCCTTCACGTAAAAAAAGTAATCAAAAAAGAAGAATCGCTTTATGAAATTACGTGCAATCAGGAATTGAGAAATACAATACTCAGAAGGGTATCGGCAATACCCAAATTTACAGAAATGGAGACCGTGAAAAAGATTCTTGAGTTGTAGAGTAATCATAGAAGTGTTATCTGGAAGAAAAAGATATTTTCTCCGATCGCTGTCGGTATACTGGATAGCCTGTTCCACAAACCTTATGTTTCCGTAAATGATGTGGCAAAGGAATTTAACATTTCGTTTCAGTTGGCTTCTACTTTGGTATCCCAGTTTGAAAAGACCGGGATACTTGAAGAGATAACGGGAAGAAAACGGGATAAGAGATACATGTATGCGGAGTACGTAAATATACTGTCAGAGGGAACACAGATATAGCGCCCTTTTTCACAATATAAGACGGGTTGAGACAGTCGCAGATTAGCTGAAATTCCTTGCTTATTTCAATTTTCAAGTTTATAACTTACATCGGAAAGGCGAAACTGTTAATTTCATAGCGGGCAACATTGCAAGAAAGAACCAATGCTCTAAATAATGCTTTAATAGGTTTAAGCAAGGGTTAATGATGCCAATAAACAACCCAAAAAAAGCAAACAAACTTTCCACCAACATCCTCAATTACTTCGCTGCATTTACAGAAACAAGGTTTAATTTCAGAACCCTTATAAATTACCGGTGGACCAATAATGAGCTGACCCTCTATCTGGCAATATTCCAGGAATTTCAGGATACACTTTTAG
>JAUSPI010000133.1 GCA_030655775.1 Syntrophales bacterium | reverse complement strand
GCGCCGCGCCCTCCTCTCCCCCCAGGAGGGCGCATCTCTTTCATCGTTCCTTGTCTCTTCTTACCGGCCTTACCCTTCTTACCTGCTTTCATCAGTAACACTCCCGAAGATCTTCAGCAGATCTTCATTAAGAAGTGTTACACTATTTCACCCTCTCTCGTAGGCCAAGATCTGGTCGTTAGCGCAGGTCATATCCGACATCACGGCAAAACAAATCTCACGCTACATAATACCTCAAATAATTTGAGGTGTTTCGCAATGGGAGTGGCGCTAAATCAGTCAGGAAGGCAATCGAGACGGCATGAGTTCTGAAAAGTTCTTGGCGATATGCACGTTGTTAATGCCGACTTGCCGGAGGCAAAGGTTGATGGCGTCAGCATTTTCAGGGGTAGCCAAGCTCCGGTTCAGAAAATAGTGGCCGTTCTGGTCAATGACTATAAATTCCGGGCATGGGGAAGCCGGTTGCTCGTGATGCTGGAATTGATTCGACCCCGCCAAAATAATACCGGCCAATATTATTACCGCAAGAAAGACTGCCACCGCTGCTTTATTCCGCTTCATGGCATAGCCATGTATCCCGGCTTTATTAAGGTTGCGCTGGTACAAAAGGAATGAAAGCAAATCTGATAATCGACTTATTTGCTGATCTGTCGTTACTGTTTGCGCTTGGCTTGCTATCCCGCGAAAACATAAGCTGGCGTTTCAATCTTGGACACAGGTTGATTGTTTTCAAAATCAAGGACCTCGACGATTTCATGGACAGGCATCGCATTGCGGTTGGTGGGCCAGATAAAGGTGCCTGAAGATTGTTTCCTGTTTCCCCCGATAAAAAACTTGCATAATCCAGAGAATAGGGTTTAATTGCTGGAAACAGGCATTTAACATTTAGCGCTATATGGAGCGAAAACTTAAACCAATATATGTTCAGCAGGCCCTTCAGGCAAAGGGTGTCCAGCTGTTCTCTCCGTCGGAATTCCAGCGCGTCTTTGACGTATCTTTGCGGGCAACCCAGGAGTTTATCAAAGACCACTGCGATGACCTTTTCCTTAAGATAAGAAATGGCCTTTACGCGTTGCGCGATGACCAACCGCAAGAGGAGGTTATTGCCAACCGGCTTTATGCGCCCAGTTATATCTCTTTTGAGTATGCTTTGAACCGCTACGACATCATTCCTGAGATTGTCTATGCCGTAACATCGGCAACGACACGGATTACCAGGGAGTTTGTTGTTAATAACAAATCTTTCGCGTATTCCCATATTAAAAAACAGGCCTATCGCGGCTACAAAACAGAGAAGATAGAAGGCGTAACCGTCCTTATCGCGGAGCCGGAAAAAGCTCTTGCGGATTATCTTTATTTTGTCGATCTTAAGCGAAAAACTCTCAACGAACGGCTTAATGTCCGCAAGCTGAAGAAAAAGGTCATTATGGAATACACCCGGCTTTTTGGCAGAGAGAGCCTGATAAAACTGGTCAGGGAAATTCTATGATTGAAAAAAGGCAAGTTCAAAAATTGGCCCAAGCGTGGCAAACCACGACAGAAAATGTCGTCCGTGAATATTTTCAGCAGTTATTTCTTTCGCGGCTCTATCAGGAAAAGGGTTCTGATAAACTGCTTTTTAAGGGCGGCACGGCTTTACGGATTATCTGGCAGAGTCCCCGGTTTTCAGAAGACCTGGATTTTACAGGAGTCAATATAGCCATTAAAGGCATTGAGGCCTTGATGGCGGGAACACTTGCCAAGATAGAAATGGAAGGTATTCAGGCCGAGATTGTTGAATCAAAAACCACATCCGGCGGATACCTTGCCATATTTAACTTTGAAACCAGCGAATACAAGAGTCAGATTCAGATCGAAGTTTCTTTACGGAATGGCAAAAAGAAGTCTGGAACAGCGGCGCTTGTCCAGTCCGACCTTGTTGTGCCTTACACGCTTATTCATCTTAAGGAGGAGATTCTTGTCGTTGAGAAAATCCAGGCCTGTCTTACGCGCGGCAAGGCGCGTGATTTTTATGACCTTTATTTTATCCTGCGCAGCCGCCTAGCCTTCAAAGAGGCGTTTATTCAGGACAAACAACTGAAGGCAAAGATTCTTAAGGTTGTCAAATCCGGGAAACTGGATTTTAAGCGTGAGCTGAAATTATTTCTTCCCGTCAGCCAGCAAATGGTCATAAAGGGCTTTCCAGAGACGCTGGTAACGGAAATTGAGCGAAACCTGGCGTGATAGGTTTTTCTTTGGTACTTTCTTTGGTTTTTGATTCTGAAAATCAGGCAATGTTTCAGGATGCTAAGCGGAGAGGGCAAGAAAGGCAAATATGCAGAAAAGCCTTGTATTTATTGAATTGAATTGATGTCAAAAGGCTGGATTTTCGGGAGCGGGCGAGCAGAATTGAACTGCCACCACCAGCTTGGAAGGCTGGGGCTCTACCATTGAGCTACACCCGCGAACGTCAAAGCACTTCAGCGGGCATGCCCGCGAAGCAAGAGGAGAGCATCATTGACGATAAACGGCGGAAGCGTCAAGCGCGTTTCTTAATGCCGGTGAAACCGGACAGGCGGCCAGAAAACGTTTCGCGCCCCGCGCTTTGATCAGCTTCTCCAACGCGCGCGCTTCCCGACAGTCAGCTACCCTTTGCCAATAGAACAGACTTTTACCCAATCTGAGGCGCCCCGCATTGCAAGAGTCTGCCCGCGCCGGTGCTCCTTGAGACGATGCCAAGAATTGAGGGGCATCCCAACATAATACCGGCCAAGAGATACCGAATGAAGAATATATACAAACACAGCGCACTTTCCCAAAACAGCACAACCAGTCGCTTGCATGCATTAACATTCCGTCATAAAATTAATTTAAATTTCTATTTCGAGAAGGTTTTCAACATGTTCAAGACGGTCATATTTGATCTGGACGTTCAGATCATTAACTTCTTTCAATGTTTCGCCATTCAAAACCGCCTTTTTCACATAGCCCCTATCTTTGTTGTCAACCTTTAGGTGTATTTTCTTTGTTCCATATCTTACCGGCTGGATTTGTTCATACTGTTCAATTGTGGGGTCCATATGGGGATAAATCAACAATCGGTCCCATAGATAACGATATTCGAAAAGCCCCCGCAACCCCGCTCCGGGAACCTCAAAAAAATCAAGCATCACGTGCTTGCTGTTTTTAGAGTAGGGCGTGGTCTCCCCGTCGCCCTTTATCTGATCGTGCAACATTCCTTCCCGATAAAGTTCGAGATGCCTTTCGAGCGGTTTCAGGATATCGCGATGCTTCCCAAGCATATACTGCGCCATAAGCATCCTGGTTTGACTGCAAAACCATATCCCGCCATTCCAATGCTCACCCGGCCCGTGTTCGTGCATTAGGCTGGCTCCATCATTCCTCGGACCGACATCGGGGTTCGGTTGAGGATTTATCCCATGCGCATGGTTGGGCATGCAATCATCATGAACGGGATGGACGCAACGCACCTGTCCGTATTGATTAAAAAGTCCATCCGCCGATTTCATCACCATATATATCTTCTCCGCATCCTGCCGATTCACTACCTCCAGTGCGAGCGCGTCATGGTTGGGGTTGCTTTCAAAATAGCCATGTTGTTTCGCTCCCACCACGCCATGCGGATTACCGTGCCAATCCATATAGTTTACGAGGTAACCATCGCGAGTGAAAAGCTGTGGAAGCGATTCGAGGGCGGACTTTGCATAGGAAGAAAACCTCTCAAACATCTCCGGGCGCCCTCCCATTTTTTCCAATTCCGCCACCTGACGATTGGCGGCAATGTACCATACCATCGCCCCCGCGGGATATCCTCGCTCATACTTCAGATTGCCCAGGTAGGTTGCTCCGTATTCCCGCTCAATCAGCGTTCCCGCCGGTCCGACCGCCAACAAACCATTCTCATCCACCCGACTGTGCAGCCATTCGCAGGCCGATTCCAACCTGGAAAGATACTGGTTTAACAGTTGACGGTCCCGCGTGGTTAAAATCAGCTCGCCAAAACAGTAGACCATTGCAGCGGTGCCTTCGACCCAAAAATCCTCATAGGGAACTGTTTCCGCAATATATTCATCCACCTTATATCTGGCCACGCCCCCAATTTCCTTTCTATAGTTGATATACTCGGGCAACGCTCCTGCGGGAACCGCCTCCCCTCTGTAATCCTTGGTTGCGCCATCGCTCTGGGCGTCAAATAAGCGCCGATATGAGTTGACATGATATGTAAAAAGCGCATCGGGCATTAATGGTGTCCAGCAATACATCCCGATATAATTCTGGCTCCAAATTCCACCGAACAAATCGCCCTCCCAAAATGCCCCCAAAGTGTTATTGGCAAGGGAATACAATCCTTTACCAAGTCTTTTATCAAAGGATATCTGCCACAATTTATTTAAAACGCCAATAATATTATCATCCCCGTATCCTCTGCAAAATAAGCGCGCCGTATCTGTAAAATGCATTTAGCCCTCCAAATGTCAGTCATGCCTTTCAATACCGATACTGAGAAGAAATCGCTTTCCGGGTAGCATGAACATCCGCCCATTGAAAACGACCTGATGAAGATTTTTCATGGCGGGAATGTGTCAAAAGGTGGCCGGGATGTCAAGTCGGAAGGATAATTGTTTCGGCTCATCTCCTTAGCGTGTGGGTAAATGATGACCGCAATGAGGCATTTAACGATGCATTTACAGGCGTTGTTGTGCTATTC
>JAUSPI010000132.1 GCA_030655775.1 Syntrophales bacterium | reverse complement strand
TGAGATTCTGAAACGAGTTCAGAATGACAAAAGGGGGAAGATGTCACCCTGAACCATACCCTGAAGATGTCACCCTGAACTTGATTCAGGGTCTATTTCAGGATTTATTATTTTGCTTATCGCTTCCTCTATATTATCAAGGCTCAGAGTTTCCTGTGTCCCTTCTTTCATATTCCTCAATTCAGCCTTCTTTTCCCGTATTTCATTTTCACCAAGAATCAGCGTATAGCGGCTGTTAAATTTATTTGAACGTCTCATCTGGCTTTTGAGGCTTTTTCCTGAATAATCCATTTCCGTTCTGATTCCCTGTATTCGGAGGTGGTTGCACAGCGTGTAGGCGAATTCCTGGGCTTCATCACCAAGGGCGGCAATGAAGAGGTGAGGGTGCGTTACAAACTCTTCATCTTTCATCGGCAGTAATAAAATCAGGCGTTCAATCCCGATTGCAAAGCCTATTCCAGGGATATCCGGTCCACCCAGTTCTTTTATCAGCCTGTCGTATCTTCCTCCCCCTGCTATGGCGTTTTGTGCCCCGAGTAGTTCCGTCGTAACTTCAAAGGCCGTTCTGGTGTAATAATCAAGACCTCGGACCATTTTTGCGTTTATTTTAAAGGATATATCAAAAACTTTCAGGTATTCCTTGACCTTTTCAAAATGATCCTGGCATTCGGGGCAGATGTAATCGAGCAATTTGGGTGCATCGGATATGATTTCCCGGCAACCTTCCATTTTACAGTCAAAAACTCGAAGTGGATTGGTTGTATGACGCCTTTTACAGTCCGAGCAAAGTTCATCTTCATGATCTATGCAAAAAGCAGCCAACTTTGACCGAAATAAGGGCCGGCATTCGGGACACCCCAGTGAGTTTATCTCAAGACCCAGGTCGGGGAGATTAACGCTCTTCAAAAAACAGATCAGCATGAGTATAAGTTCTGCGTCAACGCGGGGATCATCCTGGCCGATGAGTTCCACGTTTATCTGGTGAAACTGCCTGAATCTTCCTTTCTGTGGCCTTTCACGCCTGAACATGGGACCTATGGTGAAAAGCTTTGCCACCGGATCCGCGGCATGCATGTTATGTTGCAGATATGCCCGTATAACCGATGCCGTTGCTTCGGGACGGAGCGTCAGATACTCCTCCCCGATATCTTTGAATGTATACATTTCCTTTTCGACGATATCGGTGGTCTCCCCAATACCTCTCTTGAATAGATCAGTCTTTTCAAGAATCGGCACCTTTATCTCACTGAGACCGAAATTTTTAAATATTTCCCGGGCTCTTTCCTCTATATACTGCCATTTTCCCGTTTCTTCCGGCAATATATCTTTGAACCCTCTTACAGCAGTAATAATTTCCATAAACCTCCTGTTATTCAGGTGGATAGGTGGAAGGTTGAAGGTAGAAGGCTGAAGGTGGAAGGTAGATATGATTAATATTGATGGACTCGTAAAAAGTCTGTCATTCCCGCGTAGGCGGGAATCCATAGAGGGCTAAGCACTTAAAAAAACTGGATTCCCGTTTTCACGGGAATGACAGAGAGGAACGAAATCCGACTTTTTACGAATGTGTCAATATTCCTTCAGCCCTAACAGCCTTCAGCCTTCCACCTTCAGCCTTCCACCTTCAGCCTTTTACCTTCTACCTTCAGTCTATTTTCGGCAATGAGTTGACAATGGTCCAGTAGAGTCTTATGTCTTTGATCTTCTTTGCAAATTCCTCAAAGTCCACCGGTTTGGTCACGTAGCTGTTGGCCCCGCCGGCATAGCTTCTCACTATCTCTTCATCCCTGGATGACGTGGTAAGCATAATAATGGGGATGGACCTAACATCGGGGTCCTTCTTCAGCGTCTCCAGCACCTCAAGGCCGTTCACCTTAGGCAGGTGGATATCGAGAAGTATCAAACCAGGCCTGGGGTATTTTTCCGTGTCTTCGTATTTGCCCTGATGGTATACGAAATCAAGCGCCTCCTGCCCATCTTTAACAACATAGATGTCATTTATAAGATGGTTATTTTTTAATGCCCTCAACGTCAGCTCTATGTGATCCTCATTGTCTTCCACTAACAAAATATCTACCGGTTTTCCTTTCATTTGATATTAACTCCTCTATTTAGGTATTTAGGTTGAAGGTAGAAGGCTGAAGGTGGAAGACTGAAGGCTGTTAGGGCTGAAGGAATATTAATCATATCTACCTTCCACCTTCAGTCTTCCACTCGCAACGATCGAATTAAACCATTCAAGACCTTCTCTGTTTCGACAATCTTTGGTTCAATCAGAGATGAATCCTGGTTGCGCAAGAATCCCAAACGCTTCGACAAATTTAGCTGATAATGCAACTCTCTCAATGACCCGAAGGCTATATAGAGAAAACGAAGGTAATCGGCCTGGCTGTCACGTGCGCATCCTTCAACGATGTTTGATGGAACTGAAACCGCCGCCCGTCGCATTTGAGAAGTCAGACCGTACAGCTCTTCTCTCGGAAACACTGCGGTAACCTGATAAATCAATACTGCCACTTCGTCAGCCAGCTCAAATGCCCGAAGTTTTGTATGATCACGCATAATCCTTCAGCCATTTAGGTAGAAGGTAGAAGGCTGAAGTGATCTAACAACCTTCAGTCTTCAGTCTTCCACCTTCCACCTTTTACCTTCTACCTTTTTAGCTTCGTACAGCGCGTCATCGGCTGTCTTGATAAAATCCTTCATGCCGCTTTCAGGGTCATATTCCGCAATGCCAGCGCTGATGCCGATATTGCCCATCCTCTTTTCTCTGACCAGTTCCCGGATTCGCCCCGCCACGACGTCGGCCTGTTTTATGTCAGCGCCGGGCAGGATGGCAGCAAATTCATCCCCGCCGTAACGGCAGCCGGAATCAACCTTGTCCCTGATGGAAGAGAGGATGATTCTCCCGGTTTCCTTAAGGACCTTGTCTCCTTCAAAATGGCCGAAGGTGTCATTATATTCCTTGAAATGGTCGAGGTCGAACATGATAAGAGACAACTTTCCGTTCTGCCTCTTTGCCCTGACCACCTCTTCCTCCAACTTCTGATAGAAATACCTGCGATTAAATATGCCCGTCAGATCATCTGTGATGACAAGCCTTTCCATATCGAGAGCAAGCCTCTCTTTCTCCCTTTCCATTTCATGTTGCTTCACAGCCTTAAATATGACGGAGGGCAAAAGCGTCCGATAGTTTCCCGATTTGACCATATAATCATACGCGCCCTTCTTCATCGCCTCGACGGCAATCCTTTCATCACCCTGGCCGGTTACCATGATCACGGGTATATCGTATCCCCGCTCCATGATACGCTCAAATACAGTCAGGCCGTCCATTCCGGGAAGTGAATAGTCCAGCAGTATCGCCGCGGGCCAAGCATCCCCGGCAAGGCCTTCCAGATACCGCAGAGCGTCTTCTCCCGATTCAAGCAGACAAACCTCAAAGTGGGGCTCAAGCGCCAGCCTGGCAAGCTCCGCATGATCCGGATTGTCTTCGATGATTAGAATTTTCATGGATATACCTTTCCGCTTCCCCGCGGGCTTACCCTGTTACACCATGGAGGGGCGCCGAAATCGTCCGCAAAGAGGTCATATAATCTCTTCTCCTCTTCCTGACAGTTTGTTTCTAAAACAATATACCTGAAAAGGCAATCATATTTTTCCAGGTATCCCCTTATACCCCCGTTTTTATTGTACGACTTCAGGTGTTCGTTCATCCTTTTTCTGATATTTCCGGTGCTGCCGATGTAAAACGCGCTGTCCGCGCCGCCGGGATATTTGATCTGAGCGTCCGCAATGCTGAGTTCATAAATACCCGGTTTTGCGGGGGCGTTTTTTTTCACGGAATCCGTATCGAGACGGCAGGCCGCGGAGAATCTGCGCCGTTCGGAGGAATAACCGCCACCCCCCTTCCTCCGGTAAAGATTGGGAATGCCCAGCTCCTGGCGACAGAATCCCACCTGCCGCCGGGTAATGGCGAGGCCGTGTCTTTGCTTCAGCCGGTCCCTGATCTCTCCATCGTTAAGCGGTCTCTCTGTTTTCCCCGAGGCAAGCTCCTGCCGCTCCTCGTCCATCAGCACGCTTATGGCACGCCTGTGGATGTCGCGGCCGGTGGGAAAAAAGAATTTGAGAGGTCTTTCCCCGCCGGAGGGGACGACAACGGTCTTGCCGTCAATAAGCCTCGATATCCTGCTGGCGTCAATCACAGGATCCGCCCCGTTGCCGGCCCTTATTGTCAGGGCAAGTTCCGCCCGGCTCAGGGGCTTTAGATCAAGGGGGCTTCCCGAATGAAAATAATCCCTCTGGCCTATAAAAACGGCGTTCAAAATCTCATGGGTGATCCGGTTTCTGGCGGTTATGATCCTCAACTTCCGCATCAGTGCCTCGCCCTTCTCAAAGAGGCTGGGATCGCCATTGAACAGATACTCCTTCCCGAAGCCGGGATGTCGGTAGCGGATAGCAAAATTTGGAGCGCATCCGATAATTCCGACAGCGTCGCGGCTCACTCTGTCACGGGACGCGGTCTTTTCGGCTCCCTCGAGCTGTTTGATGACTATAGCGCCTTTTTCAGACAGGGCATTGAAAAGAAGATCTCCTTCCGCCTCATCTATAAACTTTTCAAATCGGGCGGGGGAGAGCTTCAGAAATTTAGCCAGTATAATTTTGCCGATAAGCTCGGCCTGGCGCCGGTCATGTTTATATGAAAACCCTTCAGCCTTCAGCCTTCAACTTTCCACCTATCCCCACCGAAAAATAGAAGGTCGCCCCTTTTCCCCTCTCCGATTCCACCCGGACCGAACCGCCATGAACCTCCGCAATCCTTTCCACAATGGCGAGGCCAATGCCCGTCCCTTTTGCGTCCACCTCCTTCAGTCTCTGGAATATCTGAAATATCCTTTGATGATACTCCGGATCGATGCCGATCCCGTTGTCCTTCACGTAAAATTCGTGGAAGCCGCCTGTCTTTTTGCACCCGACCTCAATCACCGGACTTTCGGCATCTCCCATATATTTGACGCTGTTCTGGATCAGATTCTCGAAGACCTGATATATACTGATCCTTTCACAATGAATAACGGGAAGGCTGCTTTGCACATTCACCTTTATGCCCCTCTTTTTCAACTGGGGGCTAAGAACATCCAGGACGTCACTGATTATCTCCACGGAAGGGACGTCCTCAAAAGCGCCGGCAACCCTGCCGATCCTCGAAAACTCAAGGAGATCGTCGATGAGAATCTCCATCTGCCTGACATTGGCCTGTATGCGCGCCAGGTATCTTTTTCCCGTGTCGTCTAATTTATCCTGAAAGTCGGCAAGGAGGATCGAAGAGAAGCCCTGGATAGAAACGATAGGCGCCCTCAGGTCATGGGATATGATATAGACAAAGCTCTCCATCTCCTTGTTCTTTTTTCTGATCTCCTCCGTCAGCCTCGCCATTTCGGTGACGTCTTCTATGACCAGGATGATATCTTCTTCTTCTTCTTCTTCTTCTTCTTCTTCTGCACGGCGGATACCACTTGCCGTTATGTTCAGGATTTTTTCCGGGTGACTCGAAGAGGTATGTTTTACCCCATAGAGCCGGCGAGTTTCTCCGGTCTCAATCACCTCATCAAGGGTCTTGAGGAGCCCCCCTTCTTTCAGGAGATCGCTGGAGAATATCTCTTTGATATTTTTTCCCACCACATCATCATCCCCCGATCCCCTTATTTCCCGATACGTTCGGTTGACCGATTTTATGTTCAGATCTTTATCCAATACAAGGAGTGAGGAGGGTATGCTGGCTACGATCTTTTCGCTGTATTCTTTGAGATATTTCAAATTCGCCTTTGTCTGCTCGTGCTCAGTTCTATCCCTGACTGTGGCAAAAAGGCCGGTGATGTTGCCTCCCTGATCCATTAGAGGTGAAGTGCTGATACGGCAAATTCTGATTGCGTTATCTTTTTTCCTGATTTCCACGTTGTAAATCTGCGGGATCTTTTCACCGATCGATTTTTCAAATCTTTTTCCGCGATGCTTTTCGGTCAGGATAGTCAGAAAGCGCTTTCCCATAAGTTCGCCGGGGGTGTATCCATAATCCTCGATTCTGGGGTTGATATAGGTGAAACAGCCATCTGTATCAACGGTATAGATGAGATCATTTGCGCTCTCCAGGAGATTCCGGAGGTAGTCCCTTGATTTTTTTATTTCCTCTGCAAGTTTGGTTTCTCTCCTCAGCATCTCAATCCGCCGCCGGTCAAGGCTCAGGATGTACAGGAGGCCGGAGAGTATTGTCGCTATGATGAACGCCATCGTGAGCAGGGTATTTTCGAAATTCTTCCTGCTCATTAGCGTGACTTCCGCTGCGGGAGTCGCCAGAGCAACTGAATATTGCCTGCCGCCAAGGTAAAAGGGGGCATAGGCGATGAGCTTTTTGATTTTTCCCTTTTGCCCGCTGTGCCAGCCACTGATATACACATCGGTCCCTGACTCCCCCCTCATCATCTTTTCCCGCATGATCATGTTTATTTCTTCAAAAGAGATGCCGGGAGCCCTTTCTTCCCTGACGGTAAAAACGTTAAAGCCTATGAACTCCTTTATAGGGTGTGAGACAAATATCCCTCTATCATCTATTATCCAGCAGTAGTCCGTTCTTCTTGACCCGATCGTCTCGACACGTATGCTCTTCTCAAGCATTGAGGCAAAATCGATACTTGCGCCCAATACACCGGCGAATCTACCATTATCATAAAGCGGAACAATGATGAAAATTGTTTTGAAGCGGCCTTTAATGTCAACATGTTTTTCGCCGCCGGCCAAGAGCATCCTGGATATATAAGGCCTGCCTGTTCTTTTGACCTCACTGAAGTAGGGTCTGAAGCTGAAATCTTTCCCTGTCACACCTTTCAGCCTGTCCTCCGGAAGATAATGCGTTAATATTCCCTTGTTATCCAGGCGGAAGAGGAGCGTTGTGTTTTTTTCTTTCAGATCAGCATAAAGCGTTTCAAGGCCGGCCCGACATCTTTCATCCCCCTTTATTGTTGAGGCTATCCGGGAGGCTGTCAAAAGCTCGCTTATGATGTCGTCCACGGCCAGTTCCGTTTTACGGCTTATCAGTTTTGCAAGCATCAACTGGCGTTCGTTGAAGCTTGCCTCTATATTGGCCTTAATCAGAAGATGCTTTTTGTAAATAAACAGCGATCCCGCGGCTGTCAGCAGCAGGACGGCAATGCAGATTATTGCTGTTCTTTTCATTTATAAGGTCCTTGATTGGCTATTCAATATTGATGGCATCGTAAAAAGTCGGATTCATTGAATGTGTCATTTCGACCGCAGGGAGAAATCTTATTTTTTCAATATGTTGCAGTAAGATTTCTCCTGTCGTCGAAACAAGGATTTCTCGCTTCACTCGAAATGACAGGCCAAAGAGACTTTTTACGAGTTTATCAATATTTAGAAACCCGGAGAAAATAAAAAAAGGTGCAACATTAAATTAATGGAGCGCCTTTTTTTCTGTTTGGAATAATGGTCTAAACTACTGTTACATTTACTGCAGCAGGACCTTTTTGACCCTGTTCTATGTCAAAAGTAACACGATCACCATCATGAAGAGTTTTGAAACCGTCCCCATTGATTCCTGAATGATGAACAAAAACATCCGGACCATCTTCTTGTTCGATGAACCCGTAGCCTTTTTTATCGCTAAACCATTTTACAATTCCATTAGTCATAGTGACACCCTCCTTTCAAAAAATTTTCATGGTTCCAAACTTCAGGCCGCCGCTTTTGACAAATGGATATTTCCTTTGACAAATGGATATTTCCTTCGGAACGAAACCTGCATGTCGATAAATGAGAATATTTATTGACACATAATAATAATCTATTTTTATCTAAAGTCAAGTCGTTAATGAAAAATATTAATGCAAAAAATAGAATTTTAAGCTTTAAGAACCAACTCAAGTTTTTGAAGTAAACCTATCGGTTTTTTCTATGAAAAAACCATCCTGTCATCGGAAAATCCAGTTTGACAAATTGGAATGTTCGCTTTATCATTCAGTCAATTCGGTTTATCTGCCATTTTGACAGAAGGCTAATGAATTTGAGTTTTTTATGAATTCATCAAGTTTAGGATGGAAAAAATTGGATTCCTCATTTTTTATCACAAATCAAAAAAATAAATTTTTCTTTCCTCTTGTCCGTTTCACCTGAATACTCTGCAACTCCTAACGCCCAGGTCCTGGGTCGTCTTAGGATATTACGTCTTATCCTTTATTCCTTATAAGCAAACCATACAAAACTATATGGCTTCCCTGTTCTTGGGCCATGCCCTCTCGGGGAGATGGGCACAGGGAGCCTCTCGGATAGAGATGTCGATATACTATTGTTAACCAAAAGGTCTAATAAAAGGAGGTAGGGTTTATGAATGTTACTCGAAGGGAGTTTATCCAGATTACTGGTGCTTCGGCAGCCGGTCTTGCGGTAAGCGGCCTTGGGTTTGACCTTTCGCCGGTCAAAGCCCATGCGCAAATGCTCAAGACAAAATATGCCAAAGAGACCACCACAATCTGCTGCTATTGCGCGGTGGGATGCGGTGCTATTGTGCATACCAGTAAGAAGGGCGACGGTCGTGTCATCAACATCGAAGGTGATCCGGATCATGTAATCAACAGGGGTTCGCTTTGTTCAAAGGGCGCTTCGATCTCTCAGCTTACTGAGAATGAAAACAGACTTGTTGAGCCCATGTACAGAGCGCCACATGCTAAAGAGTGGAAAAAGGTTTCATGGGACTGGGCGCTAACGGAAATCGCCAAAAGGGTTAAGGAAACAAGGGATGCAGCATTTGAATACAAAAATGCCAAAGGGCAGGTGGTAAACCG
>JAUSPI010000131.1 GCA_030655775.1 Syntrophales bacterium | reverse complement strand
CATCTGTCTGGCATCCTCATATCGAGTTTGCTCCAGGGCAACCCTAAACCTCCTGTGCGCTTCTTTTCTGTAGCTTTTTGCCAGGGGTTTCTGAATATTCCTGTCTTTGTGGATGGTGCATCGCTGGTGAATAAGTTTCTTCCCAAAACGATCTTTCAAAGCTTTAATGATCCCTTTACCTCCATCGGTTACCCATATAATCTTCTTTGAAATCTTCAAGCCGCGCCTTTCCATATCGTAGAAGAGTTCCTCGCAAAGAACATGATTTTCCGTTGCCCCTTGCCAAAAACCCAGAACACGTTTCCGACCCTCTACATCTATCCCCAAAGAAACCATGAAGGCCTCGCCTCCACGATGTATGGTATCAATGAAAACCGCAAAGGGTATAAAATCTGACAGGTCACGCTCCTTAAATTCTTTAAGCTTCTTCGCTGTAATATCAACTATATGACGCGATACAGAACTTGCAGACACACCAAATGCCCCCGCAGTTTCAATGACTGTTTCTGAATACTTTTGAGACGACATGCCCCGTAATAGTTTGCTCAAAAGCTGTTCTGAAAAACCTCCCGGCTCTTTTAACTTCTGATAACTCTGTAAACCGACCTCTCCCTGCTGACTGCGAAGTCTTGGATGTTCAACAGCAATCTTTTGATCTCCGAGATAAATCGAACCTCCCTGGCTTGCCCATTTCTGAAGATTCGGAGAGAAAGGATAATAGTCTGGCCCTGCTATCTCTTCCCGCTCAATGTACATGATCGTCTCAGCCATCATTCTTCCAATCTCTAATAGAAATGCATCCAGTCCCTGCTTTCCTTTACAGAAGATCTGAAACATCTGGTCTATCAACTTCTCTCTTCCATATACCTTTTCAAAACCCCTTGTTGCTTTTTTCCTCTTTTTCGTGTCTAATCTCATCTGTGGCTCCTTTCATTTTGTTTTTTGTTGTTGACCGTGGAGTATCCCACGGGGGAGCCACTTTTTCAAGTTTCAACTAAAAATGGGATATCATCTTTTAAAAGATCATTGCCTAAATTCACCGTCTTATTCTCGTTTCTTGATTGTCATTATGTTGTGATAGAATCTTTTTGTTCGCCAAATGGGTGCATGGAATTTATATTTAATCCTTTTGCAATAACGGTAGAACGCCACTTTAAACAATGGATTTGGAGTGATAATCACTGTTGACAATTAGATATGCATTAACTAATATAAATAAGCTAAGCGAGAGTGGCGGAATTGGCAGACGCACTGGACTTAGGATCCAGCCCGTTTAGGCGGATAGGGGTTCAACTCCCCTCTCTCGCACCATTGTTGTTTATAAAGGAGTTAAAATAGTGGAAGAGATTAATGTTAAAGTTGAAGAAGTTAGTCCAGTAGAGAAGAAATTATTGTTTGACATTCCATGGAGCGATGTAAAAAAAGAACTGGATTTTGTATACAAGGACGTTGGCAGGAAGGCCAAAATCAAGGGGTTCAGACCGGGTAAAACTCCGAGAAAGACACTGGAAGTATATTATAAAGATCAGGCAGAAAGTCAGACAATATCTAATCTTGTCAATAGGTTCTACGGAGAGATTTTGAAAAAAAATGATATAGTTCCGGTATCTGAGCCGGTTATAGATGATAGTGGAATCGAAAAAGACAAGAATTTTACGTTTTCAGCAACTGTTGAAGTTGAACCCGTAATTGAACCAAAGGATTATGTTGGTCTTGAACTTGAAAAAGAGGAAATAGAAATTACGGACAAAGACATACAGGTAAGACTTGAGGAACTTCGTAATATGTACAGTACTCTTGATGATATTGATAGCGACAGGGGTATTATCCAAGGAGATTTTACATATATAGATTTTGAGGGAAAGCTTGATGGTAAACCTATCAAAGATCTTGCACAAAAAAATTATCTACTTGAAATGGGTTCTAAAAGGTTTCTTTTAGGGTTTGAAGAACAATTGCTCGGGCTGAAAAAAGGAGAAACAAAAGAAATTGTTGTAAAAATTCCAGACGATTATTTTTCAAAAAAAATTGCCGGAAAAGACGTTTCTTTTTCAGTTACGGTAATAAACATTAAAAAGAAGATATTACCGGAGCTGGATGAGAACTTTGTGAAAAATTTCGAAAAATATGAATCTCTGGATGAGCTGAAAGAAGACATAAAAAAATCCCTTGAAGAAGAGAATGAAGTTAGAGTCGATGCGGAGTTAAGAGGTCGTATTATTGATAAACTTCTGGAGAAAAATGAGTTTCAGGTTCCCCCTTCATTTGTGGGGAAGCAGGTTTTCTCAATGATGATGGATACTCACCGGAGAATGGTCCTCGGAGGCATGGATTCGGAGAAGGCTGCCGAAGTCAGTTCAAATTTACACGACAAGTTTAAAGGTGATGCAGAGAAGATGGTAAAAACAGCGTTACTTTTTAACAGTATTGCCAAGAAAGAATCCATCACGGTTGATGAAGAGGATATAGAAAAAAAACTGAAGGATTTTGCCGGAAAATATGCTCAGGATTATGAATCGTTAAAGAAATCTTATGAAGAAGGCAACAGAATGGAAAGTTTCAAAATGAAAGTTTTTGAAGAAAAGATGCTTGATTTTATAAAGGAGAAGTCTAAAATAAACCTTGCAAAGAAAACGGAGGAAAAGTAGATGGCCTTGATTCCGATGGTAGTTGAGCAAGATGGCAGAGGAGAGAGAGCTTTCGATATATATTCAAGACTCTTAAAGGACAGGATTGTATTCCTGGGATCCGCCATTGATGATGAAGTGGCCAATCTGATCATAGCCCAGATGCTCTATCTGGAATCGGAAGATCCTGATAAAGACATTTTTTTCTATCTCAACACTCCAGGTGGTCTTGTTAGTTCGGGATTGGCCATCTATGATACAATGCAATATATAAAACCGGCGGTTTGTACCGTTTGTATGGGACAGGCTGCAAGCATGGGGGCTTTAATTCTTGCTGCAGGAGAGAAAGGGAAAAGGTACGCTCTTCCCCATTCGAGAATACTCATACATCAACCGCTTGGCGGTTTCCATGGTCAGGCTACCGATATAGATATTCAGGCCAGAGAGATATTGAGGTTGAAAGATGAATTAAACAATATTCTGGCAAAAATTACCGGTCAGCCCTTTGAAAAAATTGCAAAAGATACAGAAAGGGATTATTATATGACCGGGGAGCAGGCTAAGGAATATGGAGTAATTGATGATGTTATGGCAAGAAGAGGGGTATTTGGAGATAGTTAGAAGGGAGAACTTCAATGGCGAAAAAAAATAGTGGCAATCATGGTGGACGTGGAATGCTTTATTGCTCGTTTTGTAGCAAGACTCAGAATGAAGTAAGGAAACTGGTTGCCGGTCCCTCCGCGTATATCTGTGATGAATGTATAGAACTTTGCAAGTCTATAATACAGGAAGAGTCCGAAGAGCAGATTGCAAAAGATTATGAAAGAGGAATTCCTGAGCCTAAGAAAATAAAGAAATTTTTGGATCAGTATGTTGTGGGGCAGGAAAAGCCTAAAAAGATACTTTCGGTAGCAGTTTATAACCATTACAAAAGGTTGTTTCCACATGTTGATATGGACGGGATTGATCTTCAAAAAAGCAATGTTTTACTGATAGGTCCCACCGGCTCCGGAAAGACCCTTCTTGCCAAGACTCTTGCAAAGATCTTGGACGTTCCCTTTACCATTGCCGATGCAACAACCCTTACCGAGGCAGGATACGTGGGGGAAGATGTGGAGAACATTATCCTGAGTCTTCTCCAAAATTCTGATTATGATGTGGAAAAAGCATCGAGAGGCATTGTTTATATAGATGAAATTGATAAGATTTCAAGAAAATCTGGAAATCCTTCAATAACAAGGGACGTGTCCGGTGAGGGTGTACAACAGGCCCTCTTGAAGATAATAGAGGGAACGCTGGCGAATATACCACCCAAAGGTGGGAGAAAACATCCACAACAGGAATTTATTCAGGTGGATACAACCAACATATTATTTATTTGCGGTGGCGCCTTTAACGGTCTGGAGGATATTATTGAAAAGAGAGCCGGTGTAAATTTAGTGGGGTTTGGAGCTGATATAAAGAGCAAGAAAGAGAAGAAAATTGGCGAAATATTGTCAGATGTTCAACCCGAAGACCTTTTGAAATACGGGTTGATACCGGAATTCGTTGGCCGCCTGCCCGTTATTGCAACTCTGGATGAACTGGATGAAGATGGTCTGGTAAAAATACTTGTCGAACCGAAAGATTCTCTTGTAATGCAATATGGAAAAATGTTTGAATTTGAGAATGTAAAACTTAAATTTACAGATGATGCATTAAGGGCTATAGCAAAGTTGTCCGTGGAAAGGAAGTCTGGGGCAAGAGGACTTCGAGCTATAATGGAGAATACAATGCTTGATGTTATGTATGATATACCTTCGAGAAGTGATGTCAAGGAGTGTATAATTAATGAAGATGTGGTTATGAACAGGGAAAACCCTATTTTGCTTTTTGAAACAGAATCAGAAATAGCATGAAGTGAGAGTAAGCATTAGGTTATCAGCCGTCAGCCACAACAATGGGTTTAAAAAATATCTTTTTGAGGGTGACGCTGTATTTTTATTTACCTTACTAACTGCTGACAGCTTATAAAATAACAGATAAGGAATGACAATTATGTTTAATTTCGGCAAAGATAATAAAAAGGAAAAAGAGGAACTGATAATTCCCCTGATTCCCTTGAGGGATATTGTAGTATTTCCTCATATGATTGTGCCTCTTTTTGTGGGCAGGGAAAAATCGGTAAGCGCGCTGGAATATGCCATGAAGTATGAAAAAGGAATTTTTCTGTCAGCACAAAAAAATGCCCAGAAGGATGATCCATCGCAAGATGAAATCTACGTATTTGGCACTATAGGAATTATTATTCAGCTCTTGAGGCTTCCGGATGGAACTGTAAAGGTGCTTGTTGAAGGAAAGAGGAGAGGGATAATAAAAAAATATGTTCCTAATGTTGATTTTTACCTGGTGGATGTTGAGGAGATGGAAGACAGTGATGAAACTGTTTCCATTAAGGCAGAAGCGCTGACGAGAAATGTTACTGAAACATTTGCAGTCTATGCGAAGTTGAACAGAAAGATACATGCCGAGGTGACTGTAACCCTATCCACTATAGACGGCCCGTCAAAGTTGGCGGATGTGGTGGCTTCTCATCTTAATATCAAGTTGCAGAATAAGCAGAAGATTTTAGAGATAGTAGACGTAACCAACAGGCTTGAAGCTATATATGAATTGATGCTCTCTGAGATAGAAATTCTTGAGGTCGAAGAGAAAATAAGAAAGCGTGTAAAGAAGCAGATGGAAAAGACCCATAAAGATTACTATCTGAACGAGCAGATGAGAGCGATTCAGAAGGAGATGGGCGAGAAAGATGATTTCAAAAGTGAAGTAGAGGAGCTTGAAAAGAGATTAAAGAATAAGAAATTGTCTGAGGAGGCAAGCAAAAAGGTAAAGCACGAAATAAAAAAGTTGACAATGATGGCACCTATGTCTGCCGAAGCGACGGTAGTCAGAAATTATATAGACTGGATATTGGATATGCCCTGGAGCGAAAAGACCCAAAACAAGCATAGCCTAAAGGAATCGGAAGCAATATTGGAAGAGGACCATTACGGACTGAAAAAAGTTAAAGAGAGGATACTTGAGTATCTTGCGGTTCAAACTCTGGTGAAGAAAAATAAGGGTTCCATACTCTGTCTGGTTGGTCCGCCTGGTGTTGGCAAAACGTCTGTGGCCAAGTCGGTTGCAAGAGCCACCAATAGAAAATTTGTCAGGTTCTCTCTTGGCGGTATAAGGGATGAGGCCGAGATAAGAGGTCATAGAAGAACATATATAGGGGCTATGCCTGGAAAGATAGTTCAGTTGTTGAAAAAGGCAGGCTCAAATAACCCTGTGTTCTGTCTTGATGAGGTTGATAAATTGAGCTCAGATTACAGGGGGGACCCTTCTGCGGCTCTATTAGAGGTGCTTGATCCGGAGCAGAACAGCGCATTTAATGATAATTACCTCGAGGTTGACTATGACCTTTCCGATATAATGTTTATAACAACTGCTAATATACTGGAAACGATACCTGCAGCTCTTAAGGACAGAATGGAAGTTATCCGCATTGCAGGATATACGGAGCAGGAAAAATTAAAGATTGCAAAGAAGTTTCTCGTTGACAAGCAGATGGAAGCCAATGGCCTTACAAATAAAAACATAAGCTTTTCTGATGGAGTCTTGTTGTCTATTATAAGGCAGTATACCAGAGAGTCCGGGGTGAGGAACCTGGAGAGAGAAATAGCCTCGATATGTAGAAAAGTTGCCAGGGAAATTGTTACTGACGGAAATGACAGACAGCTTAAGATATCATCAAAATCCGTTCAAAAATACCTGGGTGTTCCTAAATTCAGGCATGGAGAGACCGAGGGGAAGGACGCGGTAGGGTTGTCTATAGGTTTGGCCTGGACAGAAGTAGGGGGTGAGCTTCTTATTATAGAAACATCTCTTATGCGTGGCAAAGGTAAGCCAAGCTGGACTGGAAAACTGGGAGATGTGATGCAGGAATCTGCCCAGGCTGCCCTTACTTATGTTCGTGCAAGGGCGGATGCTTTTGGCCTTCCAAAACAGTTCTACGAGGAAACGGATATTCATGTGCATGTTCCCGAGGGGGCCATACCAAAGGATGGACCATCTGCAGGGATAGCTATAGCCGTATCCATAGCTTCCGCTTTCCTGAATAGAAAAGTCAGGGGAGATCTGGCTATGACCGGTGAGATTACTCTGAGAGGGAGGGTTTTGCCGGTAGGCGGCATAAAAGAGAAATTACTGGCAGCCCATCGTGGAAATATAAAAACGGTGATAATTCCCAGAGATAATGAGAAAGATATGGTCGATATTCCTAAAAATGTCTTAAAGGCCCTTGAGGTAATTTTTGTTGAAAATGTAGACGAGGTTTTAAAAGTTGCTCTTCTTCCACGTGACGATGCTAAAGAAGACGTGGCGAATAAGAAGAAAGATTTTATAAGTACTGAGGAAGTTCGCTTAGATGCAAAGAATAAGGGAGAAGATGAATTAGATACATCTCAAGTACATTAAGCGGATGTATTTTGCATATTTTCATTTATTTCTTGACAAGTAAAGTGAGAGTTGTTACGAAGCGCAGCTTACTATGTAAAAAAGCTTATGGGCGGATAGCTCAGCTGGGAGAGCGCCACGTTTACACCGTGGATGTCACAGGTTCAAGTCCTGTTCCGCCTACCATTCTAAAAAAGATCAAGGTGAAAAACATATAGTTTTTGCGGGGTCGTAGTTAAGCTGGTTATAACGCCGGCCTGTCACGCCGGAGGCCGAGGGTTCGAGTCCCTTCGACCCCGCCATTAAAACAGAAGGGGTTAGCTTACATAAGCTAACCCCTTTTTATTTCAGTGAGTGAATCTCCGACAAGTTTTTCAAGTTGTCCCTATTCAATTTCCCTGTTCGTTTTATTTCTTACTTCCTGAAAGCGATAAGCACCGTCAAACACGGTGCATCCAAGCTTTCAAATACCTATACGTAACAAAATGATGGTTGACAGTTTATAGGATGACAGTCATCATCTATCTGTTTTTCTTATTAATATAAGAAAAGGAGGTAGTGATGATGAACAGTGATGTTGATTTACACAAAGCAGCTATATCGTCTAAAAGTTTTACAAGCCCCGCTCCTGAATCTTTCAATTTTTACCAAACCAGCTTCCGTTTTGAATCTCATTCTGAAGGAAGTGTAGAAGCGCTTCATAAGATATTGAGACAGCTCGCAATGAAGGATCTACCGGGAAAGGAGCATGTTGAGGGCTATCTTCGCCATATGGCCCGCAGCAACCGCAGACCGAGGACAATGTATAGTCGGTGGGGCACCATAGTTATTTTTCTTGCCATGATAAGGGACGATGGCAAGACACGCTTGGAAGAAGTCACGAGAAAAGATGTGGAGGCGTTTGTCGAGCATGAGCAGGACAGGGGCATAAAGATTACGACTATCAGGATGAGGCTAACAGGTGTCCAGTCTTTTCTCCGTCACCTGGTAGAAGAAGGGATTGTTTCCCCTGATGTTTTTGGCAAGAGAATACGCTTGCAGTTGCCGGAGCGTTTGCCACGGGCCATGGCTCATGACGATTTGCAGAAACTGCTTTCTGTCATTGAAGGCAGCCGTGATCAAACCATGATCTTGGTGCTTTTAAGAACAGGAATGCGCATCGGGGAGCTGCTCAATACGAAGGTTATCGACGTCCATGTAAAAGAACGGAGGATAGAGATCTACGAAGGAGAGAAGAACCGCATGGGAAGGGTGGTATATCTCAGCGATGATGCTGTTATTGTTCTGAAGACCTGGTTGGGGGAGCGAAATGCATGGGAGGAGTACCTTTTTTACAGCCAAAGGAGAACAGACACAATGTCTTACAGTACAGCCCGCTCCAGATTCGTAAAATATATTGTAAAAGCGGGATTAACTCACAAGGGGTATACCCTGCATACTCTTCGTCACACCTTTGCCACGGAGCTTCTCAACGCCGGCATGCGCCTGGAGTGTCTCCAGGTGTTGCTGGGGCACCGTAATATTGAAGAGACACGACGTTATGCCCGGCTTACCGATAAGACTCGCGAGGAAGAATATTTTAAGGCCATGGCCGTAATAGAAAGGGGGGACAGAGGTGGTAATGACCGATGCGATCATGAACTGGAGGCGATTTTTGAAAAGGCGGAACTGTTCACCGAATACCGTTAAGAACTATCTGAACATCATCAAGCATTTTGTTATCTGGGTGGATATACCGGTGGAAGGGGTGACGCATGCAACAGTATCACGCTACATTGACTATCTCATGAAGAAGAGGATGGCACCCAAGACCGTTAACTGCCATTTGGATGGTATTCGCCAGTTCTATCATTATCTGAAGGAAGAGGAAGATTTAGCAGTTACCAACCCCATCAGAAAGAAGCACATGCAAAAGATGTCCAGGCCACTTCCCCGGCATTTAAGAGATGAACAGGCGGAGATCTTTTTTAAAGTCGTGAGTGAGCCCCGTGACCGGGCCATGTTTATGTTGATGTTGCGCTGTGGGTTAAGGGTGGAGGAGGTTGCAAATCTTACCATAGGGGTCATAGACGTCAAACGCAGGACAATCCTGGTTGAAGATGGGAAAGGGGCGAAAGACCGGATCGTCTATATGAGCGATGATGCGCTTCATGCTTTGGCATTCTATTTAAGGGTAAGACCTGCTTCCAGGGCAAGAAAAATCTTCCTGGTGAAAAAAGGGCCATGTACGGGACAATCCATTTCTATCCGCGGCATTCAGAAGCGCATAGAATATTATGCCCGCAAAGCGAAGCTTAAGGTTTCCTGTCATCATCTTAGGCATACGATGGCAACTCAGATGTTGAATGCCGACGCCGATCTCTCCACCATCCAGGACCTTTTGGGGCATAGTAGTGTGAAAACCACACAACGATATTGCCGGATATCAAACCTCAAAGTAAAGAGGGACTACTTCAATGCAATGGAGGTGATTATGCAACGGACCGAGGGATCATGAAGAGGTGATCTCGGCCTTGAGCTCTTTAATGGCTCCGGCCGGGATTTATCTTGACTGAGAGATAAAAATGTGAGAGCTTAAATATGAGTTAACAGCTTAACATCAATAAGAAAATCAGATTATGTTACGTATA
>JAUSPI010000130.1 GCA_030655775.1 Syntrophales bacterium | reverse complement strand
GCACTCTCACGGCATGTTTTTCACTAAAGCCATGCCTTCTTTTCCTTTGTGGATATAATTATATGCTCTTAGTTTCTGGCTATCATCATTTGCACGTGCAATATAATCCTTACGTTGCATACTATCTCTGAGATTATTCATTGCGGCATACAGCACATTAAATCTGCCTAACAGGTTCTTCTCCATCTTTTCTTCTCTGAACAATCCCACTGATACCAGTTCGGCTACTTCATTAACAAAATCCGCTGCCTGGTAAAATTTATCATTGATATCCAAAGGCATATCAATAAACGCTTCAGGTATATCCGCCTGATATTCCCAGGGTGGCTTTTTTCCCTCTTCCCTGCATTTCTGGTAAATCTTCTCCCTGCGAAGGAGTTCTATGTACTCGGAATCTTGATTTCGTGGGGGGTAATCTTGTAACCAGATCACCAGGGTTTTTCTACCGGGTGGTAACGCGTTAAAATGCAGATTCAGGAAGATCAGGTATTCCACCCTGGTCTCATTCATCTTGAATTTCTCTGCAATCTCTCCCGTATCATATTTATCATGCCCATAGTGGTAAATAAGCAGCATCGCAAGCGCTGTGTTCCTGACCCATCCCGGGGGCATATCAAGTTTTTTGGCGATCCTATCTACGCTCCAGTACTTCCCAATCATATCCAATGCTCTGTGCGTCTCCCTCTGCCCTGGTTTCCATTTGACCATCAAAGGAAAATCCGGATCATCAAGTGCGCTCAAGGGAAAGGCATCGGGGTCTTTGAGAGCCTCAGCTTCGGCCTCCTTCTTTTGGGCAGGTCTGTCAAGACTCTTACCCGTGTTCATTGCTTGAACACTGGTTTTAGTTAAAACTCTATCCGCTGTTGCTTTTGTTTCATTGTTCATTTCTGAGGAACCTATTTCTTCTGTGCCTTTCTCGTTTATATGGTGGACATTATTAGGAATATCACCATGTACCGTGCGAACCAGCGGAACTAGGTTCCGTAGGTTCGCATCTTGCTTATTGGCCATCTTTTCAATCTTGCCAACAGTTCGGTCTGACACCCCAACTTTTTTTGCCACTTCTCTTTGAGAGACCCCCTTGTCTCTCATTTCCTTGATTTTCTTTTCCAGGTTTGCCTTTTCCTCATCCCTGATTGGCTGTAAAACCTTTCTTACATACCTGTCAGAGCACCCCAGTTCATGGGCAATTTTGTAAGTGTCATGGATCTCATCTATTGTCCAGGCGCTTACAATCACCCGTTTAAATTCTTCACCTTTAAGAGGCAGAGAACCTTTTCCATTGAACCGTGCGGCAGCCAGTCTCCACAACTGTTTCGGCGTATCGAAGATATCTGCTGGGATTTTTTCTTTGCCTATTTTTTTCCGTGCTTCCAGCCTGTGATTACCGTCCAGCAAAACATAGGAATCACCGTGCTTAGTAACTTTTACAGGAGGGAACTTCTCGCCTGCTTCCATCAGTTCGACAAACATATTTACCCTGTCAAAATCTGTGTTAAACCTTGGGTAAACACCTTGGCTCTGTGTAATCTTATTTATGCTTATCTCAACCGTTGACCTCATAAAACCTCCTAACTATTTATTTTTTCTTTCTTTAACCCACCTACTGGATCATCAGGGACAATCCGATACCAGGCATTTTTAAACTGGTTAAGCGAAGGGGAAAAGCCTTCATCTTCCAGCTTCTTCATTATTTTTCTGAACGACAGATACCTGAACGTTGTGATGTTTTGCCGTAAAAAGCTTTCAAATGGTGTGTCTTGATTATCTCTAAACTCGTTAAAACAGACGCCTATTCCTCGTCTGTTAACCATTCTGATGGTTGTGATTATTTTATTAAAATCCACATTAAGCACATGGGCAATTTCGATTGACCGTACCCCCTCACTTGCCATAATTATAGCCCGTGCCCTTTTATTCCCGATTTCCTTAAGTGTATTGATCTCCCAATTTCTCAATATTCTTGTGAACCTTTTTATTTCCCGTTCATACTTTATTTTGAAGCAATATCCAGACTTCAAGAAGACATCCAGATGGTCATTGTAGGCATCAATTCTGTCAATGATGATCCTGAGTAGATTTCTTTGTTCCCACTCATCTGCAAGCTCAAATACAAGTTGGAAGCTGTTAAGTGCTGCCTCTAATCGTTTTCTTATTTCAGTTGGGTTTAGATCAAGAAGGCTTGCCTTCAGGGTAAAGAGTTCATTGCGCTGTGCTTTTGTATTTTTCTTAAGAAGATCGATCCGCTTTCCTAAATCCTCCTGGCTGATAAAATCAGTCTCAAACATCTCGAAATATTTATTAACACTGTCTTCATCTCCCTTTATGGAAGACTCTAATCTTCTGATATCTTGCTTGGTTTCCTGTGCCATAAGGATATATTTCTCTTCCTCCTTGATCATTCTCTGGAGGATAAGGTTTTTATCCTTCGCTACAATCTCCGATAATTTAGCCTCAATATCCGCCTCAAGCCTTTTTGCATTAAAGGCTTTTAGAGTACACGCTGATCGGCCTTCGTTTGCCTTCCGAGCACACCGATAGAACCGTTTTCCCAAAGCATAATATCCTGAGCTGACAAGTCCGCTTCCACAGATAGAACATTTCAGCAATCCAGTAAGCAGGTGCTTTGTCCCTGGCGCTTTTATTTGGTGTTTCCTTCTTTGCAGCGCCCCTTGCATTTTCATGTATGTATCCAGGCTTATAATTGGCTCGATATTTCCCCTTACCAGCTCCCCGTCAATTTCGATCATTCCGGCGTAAGTGATATTATTAAGCATCCGTCCTACTACCGCAGAGGAAAATCTTTTCTCGCGTCTGGTTTTAAACCCATTATTGTTTAGATATTCGGCAATGCGTGTAGTACCCATACCGCGGCCAGCCAGGTTAAATATCTTTTTGACCAGTTCACATCCTGGCCCGTTATCCTGCACCAGCATAGATTTGGTTTCATTTATTACAAGACCATAAGGCGGGTTTCCGAGAGGAAGTTTTTTGATACGTTTTCTTGTGTTTGTGATTGCCTTAATTCTCTGGATAATCGAATCTCGCTCAAACTCAGCAACAGTACCCAACATGCCGAGCAAAAGTTTCCCGACAGGTGTCTTAATGTCGAAATTTTCACTGACGGAAATCAATTCAACATTATTTGCTTCGAGCAGTTCAAGAATATTCAACAGATGACTGAGTTTACGGCTCAATCGGTCGACTTTCCAGACCAACACGCGCTCAATCTGTTTATTTTTAACAAGCTTGAGCATTCTCTGAAGTTCCGGCCTATCGAACTTAGCCCCGGAATATCCTCGGTCGTCGAATATTTCATGTTGCCATCCCTGTTCTTCCGCGGTGTGGGATAGTTTTTCTATTTGATTCTCCACCGAGAACCCCTTCTCCGCTTGTTCCTCGGTAGAAACACGTATATAAATTGCTGTAATAATAGCCACGTCTCCCTATATGCCACTCTTGGCGACTTTTTGCGGAGAGACAACCTCCATCTCCGATTGTCTCACTTCAGATTATTCCGCGTAAATTTTTCCTTCCAGCAAACCACCCAAATGGATCTCTCCGAGTACCCTGTCTTCTTTATCTCTCAAAACAAAAGACGAAACCTGATCAGTCTCGATATCGCTTAAGGCATCATTAATTGTCTTGAAAGCCTTTTTTTCACCATGTATCTCAGCGTAAACAGGTAGATTGTTAAAATTCCGCAGAACAAAATCCGCAATATCTTCAACCAAATTCTGATCATTTATAAAAAAATCTCCTTTCAGGATGTGTAAAAAATTAAATAATAAGCATGTTGCACATCGCAGTAATAGTATCTTCTGAAAGCGGGTTTTCTTTTTACGATCCTGTGAGCAATCTCATTTGCGCAATGACCCAACAGGAACTTGTATTATATCAAGGCAAACACAGACAGTCTTACTGTTATTTAGCACCATAATATAAAATATCATTTTTGGTCTAACCATGTAATACAAAAAATACAATCACTGGTCCGGCTGGTAAAAGATATTCATGCGGTTTTTAGGAAGTTGCATTATTCTGTGATCAGCGACAATTAGGATTCCCTGTTAACGACAATTAAAATTCCCGTTTCAAAGATAATGCTGTGCTATCTTTTTCCCTTCTACAAGGAGGGTAAGAGATGGTTGCAGACAGACAAGTCAGGAGGTTATTGCAATTGATTGGGAATGTCAACCGAATTTTGACCATCTGTGATAA
>JAUSPI010000129.1 GCA_030655775.1 Syntrophales bacterium | reverse complement strand
CCTCACCCATGAACTGGCACGGAACCTTGCCGAACTCTCCCGGGAGATAAACCGTCAGATCGGTCTGCTCATAACCCGAAAGGGTGAGATAAGCTATATCATCATCGGCGATCACAGACAAATAGTGATCCCCGACCTCGGCGGATTCAGATCCGCAGCCACCCGCCTCAAAGGTCTTCGACTTATTCATACCCACCTGAAAGGAGAAAAGGTTACCCAGGATGATCTAACCGACCTGGCACTTCTCAGGCTCGACCTGGTCTGTGCCGTCGAAGTTGATTCTAACGGCATACCGGGGGTGGCACACACCGCACATCTGATCCCGGAGAACCCCGACGGGGAATACTGGCTCTTCCTGAAACCGGCCCGCTCATCCGAAATGAACCTCAATTTTACCGACTTCATACAGGCCCTGGAAGGAGAGTTTGCAAGAAAACAGAAGATGAGAGCGGTGGACTCCACTGAACGGGCATTTCTCATGAGAGTGGAGACCGATCCCCTTTATGACAGTCAGAGTTCCATGGCTGAATTGAAGGAGCTCGCCATATCGTGCGGTGTTGAGGTTCTCGACTCGACGATCCAGCACAGAGAGAGGATCGATCCAAAATTCGTATTAGGGAGGGGAAAATTTTCAGAGCTCACGATCAAGGCCCTTCAGATGGGGGCAAATCTCCTGATCTTCGATCATGAACTCACCCCCGCCCAGATACGCAACATTGCCGATTTTACCGAACTTAAAGTAATCGACCGCACTCAGTTGATACTCGATATCTTTGCCAGGAGAGCCCACAGCAGGGAGGGGAAGATACAGGTAGAACTTGCCCAGTTAAAGTATCTCCTTCCAAGGCTTGTCACGAAAAACACGGCCATGTCCCGTCTCACCGGAGGTATCGGCGGGAGGGGGCCGGGTGAGACAAAGCTTGAGATTAATCGGCGACGTGTCAGGGATAAAATTCGTCATCTGGAGCAGGGGATGAAAGGTATTCAGAAGAGCCGGAAACAGCGCAGAGTAAAGAGAGGGAAAAGGGATCTCCCGATCATCTCAATTATCGGCTACACCAATGCGGGGAAGTCTACACTCCTCAATACCCTGACGGAAAGCAGAGTTTTTACAGAAGACCGTCTTTTTGCCACACTCGATCCGAAAAGCTCAAGGCTCCGTTTTCCAAGGGATACAGAGGCGATTATAACAGACACTGTCGGATTTATCAGAGATCTTCCCCGAGAACTGTTTGCCGCATTCAGGGCAACCCTTGAGGAGCTGAATGAAGCGGATGTTCTTCTTCAGGTGATAGACATAAGCAACCCGAACTTTGAGGGACATATAACAACTGTCGAAAAGATCTTAGAGGAATTGGACTTGGCAAACAAACCCGTCATCAGGGTCTTTAATAAAGAGGATTGCTTCCCCGATAAAACGCTTCTTGAAACCCTTTGCCGCCGGTTTAAGGCTACAGCCATATCAGCGTTGAACCGAGAAACCCTCCATGGTCTTATAGAGAAGATGGAAACTTTCGTTAATGGAAATATCAAAATAGAAAATTGACAGTTTCATAAAACCCGTGCGAAGTTGTATTCAAAGACGATTCTGTCGGGCGAGACGCCCAACCTACCATGGGAGTAAGCAAGTTAGCGTTTGCCCCCTTCTGTGGGGCACAGAGACCCCACGCTACGTGAGCGGAGACGGCCCGACTTACCCTACTGTGGCGGCAGGACAGTCATTGATCTACCGCTGTGGCAGGACGTCTGACCCACCACAGAGTAGGACAGGCGTCTCGCCTGTCTGTAAGAATACACGGACAAATGATACCGAAACAAGTTCGGCACATGGTTTGTCCATGCCACCCGCCGTATCACAGCCAAAGAAGCTAATTTCCGGCGGTTCAGCGGTTGCTCATAAGTTCTTTATAAAATGAAGTATTTCTTATATTTTCGAGGTCCTGATCAGTTTTAATAATATCCCAGTTGTCATACCCCTTCTCGACGGCTTTTTTGAGAGATTCGAGGGATTTTTCTATTTTGTTCTGTATTGAGTACATACAGGCAATGTTATAATAGATATCGGCATTGTCCGGCTGAAGCTCTACCATTTTATCAAATGTAGCGACGGCTTTTTCATATTCTTTTTTGGTCATATACGCAATGGCTAAATTATTCAAAATGTTCACGGCATCCGGTTGAATTGATAGTGCTTTCTGATATTGATAAATGGCTTCGTCCAGGTTTCTTTTCTTGTAATAGAAGTTTCCCAGATCATAATGGAGTTCGGGATTTCCCGGGTTAACTTCAATTAATTTTTGGAGTCTTTTAATATCCTTATCGGTTTCCTGCACATATGCTAACACCGCTTTGAGATTTGCACGGGTTTGTGCAGCGTCAGGATTTATCCGCAGTGCCTCATAATAATGGCTAACCGCTTCATCTAATTTTCCCTGCTTGAATAGAGCATTTCCCAAGTTGTTGTGCGCTTCAGCATTGTCAGGATTTATCCGCAGTGCTTCGTGATAATGGCTAACCGCTTCCTCTAATCTTCCCTCCTTGGCTAAAGCATTTCCCCAATTGTAGTGTACATCAGCATAGTCAGGATTTATTTTTAATGCCTTGGTGTAATGGTCAATGGCCTCAGCAGTTTTATTCTGTTCAATTAAAGCACTTCCCAGGTTGTTATGTACTTTCGCATTGTCAGGATTTATTTTTAATGCTTCATTGTAGCGGTCGATGGCCTCAGCCGTCCTTCCCTGCGCAGCCAGCACGCTTCCAAGATTCATGTGGGCTAGCAGATAGTCAGGATTTATTTTTAATGCTTCATTGTAGTGGTTAATAGACTCAGCTGTTCTTCCATGCCCAAACAACGCAAACCCGAGGTTATTATGCGCAACTGCGTTGTTATCAGTAACATTAATTGCATGTTTAAATAGTGTAATACTATTGGTCCAATGTCTTAACTGAAACAATGTTATGCCTGTTAAAATAGAGAGGAGGATCGCCGATGTTACGACAAACACTTCCTTTCGATAGCGCCATCGGGCTGCAAGATCAGAAACACCCCAGACGATAATGATAAAAATACCGATGAGCGGCACATAGGTGTACCGATCGGCCATAGCCTGCGATCCTACCTGTACTATCCCGATTACCGGCACGAGAGTTCCCAGGTACCAGAGCCATCCGATTATAAAATATGGAAGCTGCCTCATCATACGGATAGCCATGAAGGATATGAATGCAAGCAACAAACAGGCCCCTGCAATCTTCCAACCTGCCGGCATGCCGTAATAAGGATAGAGGACTGCCAGGTTTAAAGGCCAGATCATCTTTCCGATATAGCTTACGTATGAAACGAGGGCATTGAAAATCCTGACGGTAAGCGGCAATACATCAAAAGAACGAACGGCGCCTCCGCTTTGCTGGACAAAAAAGGTTACAACACTTGATGTTGCGGCAAGAACGAAGAAGGGGATTTTTTCCCGAATAAGCGGGAGTGCACGTGACCACTGATAATCGGACCCTGTAATTTTATTTGTTTGTGCTGCGTTTTTTAGGGGATGTTGTTGGGATTCCCTTTTTTTGCCTTTAGTATCTTTCGGGGGGGGGGCATCTGAGAGTTGAACGGGATCCGTTTTTTTGACCTGAAAGCGTCCAAGGGGCCAGTAGTCTAAAAGAAGCAACACAAATGGCAGGGTCACAAGCATGGGTTTTGCCATAAGGCCCAGAATAAACAACAAAAGAACCAGCAAATATCTGCTTGTACCCGGACGTTCAACATACCAGATGTAACTTCCCATTGTCAGCATCCAGAAGAATGTACTCAGGACGTCTTTGCGTTCCGCCACCCAGGCAACCGACTCCACATGGAGAGGATGTAGGGCGAATAGTGCCGCAACAAAGGCGCTTTTCCAGAGAGAACCCGTTATTCTCCTTAAGATTATAAAAAGCAGTATTGAATTTAAAATATGAAAAAGCACATTGGTGAGGTGATGACCCCTCGGATTTAATCCGTAAATCTGACAATCTGCCATGTGAGACAGCCAGGTCAGCGGATGCCAGTTACTGGCATGAGTGGCAGTGAACGCCCATTTTACGCTTTTTAAGGTAAGCCCTGCCTGAACATGACGATTTTCAGTAACATATTTAATATCATCATAGTTAACGAATGCATGGTTCCCGACCTGCCAGTAAACGGCAAGTGTAACTATGACAAGGAATAGACAAATTACACCCTCGCGGCGTAAAGTGAAAGAGGAAGTTTTTTTCGTTTCGTTGTTGATCATTGCTAAAATTTACCGATGTTCATAAATCATCGTGTCGCACATTGATTAATCCCTTTAGCAGAAGAAGAAGCATAATGTAAAGGCCAACTTAAATCCCCCAATATCATATTTGCGATAAATTTCTTGCTTGCTATGATGAGTGTTCTTACGTTATATGAGTAGGGACTTTCTAAGGCCGATGAAGGCATCGGCCCTTTATTTGTTCAAGGAGAACATATAATGGTGAAGAAGCCTGATTTTATAGAACCAAAAGAGGATAAAGCTGATTTCTTATGCGAAGTTAGTATCATCATTCCTGTCTATCGTGAAGCAGAATCTATAAAAGGCGTCGTTGAAAGAGTTCATCAGGTGATGAATGCACTTGATTATCACTACGAAATTATTGTCGTGGACGATGGATCAGATGATGAGACGGCAAAGAGAGCAAAAGAAGCAGATGCCCGAGTTATTTCCCACCCGTATAATATAGGAAACGGCGCCGCAGTAAAGACAGGTATCCGGGAAGCACACGGTGGAACTCTGGTAATGCTTGATGGAGATGGACAGCATTCCCCCGAAGACATACCTCGCCTGCTGGAAAAGATGGATGCCTATGACATGGCAGTTGGTGCGCGGACGGGCGATTCGAAGGCCTCCTTCCACCGGACAGTGGCAAACAGGATCTACAACTGGTTCGCTACGTACATGTGCAAACGCAGGATAGAAGACCTGACATCAGGATTCAGAGCGATAAGAACGGATATTGCCCGCCGCTTTGTATCACTGTTACCCAACACCTTTTCCTACCCGACAACCATCACCATGGCAGTGGTACGTTCCGGATACAGTCTCGTGTACGTGCCCATAAAGACAACCCGCCGCGTGGGCAAAAGCAAGATAAAACTGATAAGAGATGGCTCTCGCTTTTTCTTGATTATCATCAAGATCGCCACACTTTTTTCACCCATGAGGGTGTTTCTGCCTGTTAGCATGACAATGTTTCTGCTTGGTTTTTGTTATGGACTTTTCAAGGTATTTGTCTTTGGAGGAGGCTATGGTCCTACCTCAGCCATGTTGATGACGGTGTCTGTCGTCATATTCATGGTGGGCCTTGTATCGGAACAGGTGGCACAGCTCCGGTTTGACAGAACGGACGAGAAATGACCGGCGTCGGGGACATGACCCGATTTAGTCTCATCAAATCGGGATCGTGTACCCAGACAGAGAAGATTTGACATGGCCATCTTTAAACGTTATACTTTAATCGACACTTATGTATAACATTTTGCTTGATGGAGGAATCTATGAAATCTTCAGATATCATGAAAGCAAAAGTCTCTGCCAAGGGCTGGATCGTAATCCCGGCAGCGTTGAGAAAACGCTTTTGCCTGAAGCCGGGTGATATGGTTGAATTGCATGCAAAGGAAGACCGCATAACCCTTATCCCGGAGATTGCGGACCCAGTTGAAGCACTGTATGGAAAACTGGCAGGGAAAACATCCTTGACGGAAGCGTTGCTTAAAGACAGGGCTGAGGAACTGAAGCATGAAGAAGCTGACTTACATATTCGATAGTTTCGCTGTTATGGCATATCTACAGGCCGAGCCGGGCGGTCAGAAAGTAAGAGAACTGCTGAAAAAATCGGATGCGGGGGAAATATCTGTTCTGATGAGCGCCATAAATCTCGGGGAGATTATATACATTATCGAACGTAAGTTGGGACGCAGTACTGCGGACACCATCTTACACGATATATTCGGATTACCAGTACAACTCGTCGAATCAACCATGACTCGTGTCCTGTCAGCAGCGCATATCAAAGCGCGATACCCAATATCCTATGCCGATGCCTTTGTTGTTGCTCTATCTCATGAGAAAAAGGGAATAATTGTAACAGCCGATCCGGAATTCAAACAGGTCGAGTCACTGGTGGATATTTTCTGGCTTTAAAAGCACATAATGGGGACACAATACGGCTGATGTTGAGTATCCGGCATTCCTACTACGGAGCCAATTAAATAATGATACACATTATAATTGGAACAAAGGCTCAGTTAATAAAGATGGCACCAATTATGCTCCGACTCCAGGAGAAAAACATCCCATACAATTTCATTTTTACAGGGCAGCATCAAGAAACTATTGATGATTTACGCGAAAATTTTTCCATTAAACCACCTGATGTGATCTTGCATTATGGCAAAGACATTACCTCTGTATCTTCCATGCTATTATGGTTAATTAAGATATCATTTAAAGCGCTCTTTTTCAGAAACAGTATCTTTCAGGGTAATCATAAAAATAATGGCATTGTTTTAGTACATGGAGATACTTTTTCTACATTATTAGGCGCTATTATGGGACGGATAGCAGGATTAAAAGTTGCGCATGTGGAATCCGGACTACGCTCTTTTGATCTATGGAACCCTTTCCCGGAAGAATTGACTCGAATAATAACCTCCTGGTTATCTAATATTTATTTTTGTCCAGGACAATGGGCAGTGAATAATCTTAAAGGATTTACTGGCATTAAAATTAATACACAACACAATACGTTGTTTGATTCACTTGATTTTGCTTTAAAAGTAAAACAATTTAGTGTAGCTATTCCAGATAAGCCTTATTGCGTAGTTACCACTCATCGCTTTGAAAATCTTTGCTCTTATTCCATCCTTGAGCGTAATGTTTCTTTAATTGAAAATATTGCCCAGAAAATCAGAGTTGTTTTTATTCTTCATCCAGTAACTGATCGAAAGCTCACACAATTTAATTTGAAAGAACGCTTAGAAAATAATTCATCCATAGAACTGCACCCTCGCTACGATTACTTTAATTTTATTCAACTTGTTAATCAATCAGAGTTTGTCGTTAGTGATGGGGGGAGCAATCAGGAAGAAAGTTTTTATATGGGGAAGCCCTGTTTATTATTAAGAAAAACAACAGAAAGAACCGAAGGTATCGAGAAAAATGTTGTTATAAGCTACTATAATGAAAACAAAGTAATAGAATTCGTTAAAAATTATAGTCAATATCAAATAAGTCCATTAAAGAGGCCATTTTCACCAACTGAAATAATCATTAATTATATTGCCAGTCAATAATTTCAGGGTGCCCTTATGGATAAATTAAATATAGAATATAGAAAGTTATTACACGGGCCAGTCAGGATTATGTAAATAAATTTGATAAAGAGCAATCAGATCACAGAATCATACGTTTGTTGAAATATATTGAGTTGTCAAAGGAATACGTTGTTGCTGATTTTGCTTGCGGCAATGGGATGTTGCTTGATCACATTCATGATAAGGTCGAAAAGTATATTGGGGTTGATTTTTCGCAACCATTTATAACATCAGCCAATAGGAGAATGAGAAATAATGGAATAGAGAATGCAAAATTTGTCTGTAGTAGTATTGAAGAGTTCTGCGATACACATAACCTATAAGGATTGAGTCGATCCGCGAAGCGGTCGAACTCAATCCATTGTTCAATAAGCCCGATCTCATTATATAGGGTAATGATTCGTTGCCGTAGAGAGGAAAGA
>JAUSPI010000128.1 GCA_030655775.1 Syntrophales bacterium | reverse complement strand
CATACTAGAACCGTACCAAAAGTACCAGGTAAAATATGGAAATTATCGCTGTTTTAGCAACTTTTTTTACTTTTATTTTATGAATTAGCGTCAGCCATTACAAATATTGCATTTGGGAAAATTTAGGTTGTTGAATGTAAGATTGAAAGCCCGAGGTGAACTATTTATGAAAGTATCTGATTATGTAGCAAAGTTCTTAATAGACAACGGAATAAAAGATCTTTTCTTAATATCAGGTGGAGGAATAATGCACCTGCTTGATAGTGTTGCCAGGCAAGAAGGCTTAAATCTGGTTTTCAACCTTAATGAGCAAGCTACCGGTATATGTGCTGACAGTTATGCACAATACACCAATCATCTGGGCGCATGTCTTCTAACAACCGGTCCCGGTGCAACTAATGCCGTAACAGGCTGTGCCGGAGCTTGGCTTGATTCCACACCCGTTTTATTTATCTCGGGGCAATGTAGAATTGAACAAATGGGCCAACTGCGTGGATTACGTCAATATGGTGCCCAGGAAGTTGCCATAATCCCCTTGGTAACACCGATAACTAAATATGCTATAATAGTTCTGGATAAAGAAAAGATTCGTTATTATCTAGAAAAAGCAATCTATCTGGCAACTCATGGTCGACGTGGTCCGGTATGGATTGATGTACCACTGGATATTCAAGGTTCACAAGTTGATGAATCTTCACTTGTTTCTTTCGATCCCGAAATTGAGGGATTAGTTGAGGATTACTGCACAGAAAAAACACAAATTTCAGATATTTATAAAATGCTTAACGTGTCTAACCGACCTGCGATACTTATCGGGCATGGCATTGTAGCCGCAGGAAAGGGTGAGCTTGTTCACCAGCTTTGTAACAAATTTCAAATTCCTGCCCTTGCAACATGGAGAGCAAAAGGTGTATTCGGTGACGATGAAGAGCTATTTATGGGATCACCGGGCATTCCAACAACTCGTTATTCAAACTACGTTTTGCAAAACACAGATTTTCTGTTAATAATCGGAACCCGCCTTAATCCAGCAATAACAGCTTATGCGGAAGACCGCTTTGCCCCTAATGCAAGAAAAATTATTGTTGATATAGACAAGGGTGAGGTTGATAAACTATCGATTCCGTTTGACATGAAAATCATAACTCATGCTGGTGTGTTCTTAGATGCTTTCGCCAAGCAAAAAAGCGAACATGACCCAAAACAGCGTGCAAAATGGTTGAATTATTGCAGATATATCAAGAAAAAGTATCCACTCAATAAAGAGATTCAGCCTGTGTCAAATGAAGGAAAAGTTGATGGCTTTACGTTTGCGGAAAAGCTGTCCGATCATTCTTCTGCAGAAGATATTTTCGTTGGGTCTTCTTCCGGTCGCACCTGTGGAATATCGCATATGGCATATAAATTAAAGCCGAATCAGAGGTTTATTTCTTCCATGGGAATAGGGTCAATGGGATGGTGTGTTCCAAGTGCGATATCGTGTTGTATTGCAAGCGGGAAGCGCCGAACTCTTGTTTTTGAAGGTGATGGTAGTTTACAGCACAATATTCAGGAATTGGCGTTAATTGGCACATATAAATTGCCGCTCAAGCTTTTTGTGCTATCTAACGGTGGTTATGCGTCGATATTGATGATGCAAATAAACAATTTTGCTGCACGTTTTGCAGGCTGTAACGAGGAAAGCGGACTGCGTTTCCCTTCCTTAAGGGATGTGGCTAAAACATACGGACTGAAGTACTTAATTATAGAGAATAACCAGCAAATTGATTCCATTTTGAACATAGTAATGAGTGATAACCATCCGGTTCTCTGTGAAGTTGTGGGTTCTATAAATTTTGATGAAATACCCAAATCAGTGACGATTGCTAATCCTGATGGAACATTTACCTCGTCTTTGCTTGAGGATCTTTATCCGTTTGTTTCAAGAGAAGAGCAAAAGCTAAATATGCCTGATTGGGAATGAATGATGGCCACGTCGATATCGTATTGAAAGTGGTGGAAAGATGAAATTGTATGATGTTATCAACTCAAGTGGAGTTTATGCTATTGCCGAAATGTCAGCAAATCATGCGGGAAAACTAGATAACGCTCTAGAGATAGTTCGCGCCGCTAAAGAAGCTGGAGCAGACTGCCTGAAGATTCAAACCTATACCGCGGATACTCTGACGCTTGATTGTAATAATGAGTTTTTCCGAATCAAGGTTGGTCTTTGGGATGGATACAGACTTTATGATCTGTATAAAGAAGCTTATACTCCTTGGGAATGGCATAAAGCGATAAAAGACGAGTGTGATAAAGCAGGGATAGATTTCTTATCTACCCCATTTGACAAAACAGCCGTTGATTTTCTCGTTGAACTTGGTGTTAAGTTTTTTAAAATAGCTTCGTTTGAACTAGTAGACATTCCTTTGATTGAGTACGCTGCGAGTAAGGGTAAGCCGCTAGTAATTTCATGCGGGATGGGCTCAATTGATGAAATTCAAGATGCCGTCGACGCTTGTAAACGACAAGGAAACGATCAAATAGTTTTGCTCAAATGCTGCAGCGAATATCCGGCGAATTATTCGGATATGAATCTTGCGGTAATTCCGGATATGAGAGAGCGTTTCGGTGTGCCTGTAGGTCTTTCTGACCACTCCATGGGAAGCCTCGCTGCTGTAGTAGGTGTAAGTCTTGGAGCGTGTGTCATTGAAAAGCATTTTTGTTTAAGCCGTGAAATTGAAAATCCTGATTCTGCTTTTTCAATGGAACCGAATGAGTTTTCCGCTATGATTAGTGACCTTAGAACAGTGATAGCAGCTAAAGGAAGCGTATGTTATGAACTATCTGAAAGAGAAAAAAGCAGTACTGTTTTCCGGCGTTCATTGTTTGCCTCAAAAGATATAGAAAAAGGCGAGATAATAACGGAAGAGAACGTTCGATGTGTTAGACCGGGTTATGGCATGAAGCCGAAATTCTACAAGTGTATTATTGGAAAGAAAGCTGCCTGCGATATGAAATTCGGCACTCCTATCAGCCAGGAAACGATATGCGACGGAGAGTTTGAAGATGAGTAATGTATATTTGCGACCTGCCGAGTGGTCAGATGTGGATTTGTTGTATGAATGGGCCAATGATAAACAAGTTCGTAGCAACCCATTTAATACAGAAATAATATCTTGTTATGACCACAAACATTGGTTTGAGAACTATATGGCAGACGAAAACACTGTTATATATATGCTGTGTGATACTGAATCAAAGATAGGTCAAATTAGGCTTGATTGCAGCGAGCATATAGCGAAAATCAACTATATCATATCAAAAAGATATAGAGGTCTGGGTTATGGTGAAATCATCATACGGCTTGTGGAGAAAAAAATCGTTATCGATAAATCGGATATTCGGTGTATAAAAGCTATTGTTAGGAGTAATAATGTAGCATCTCAAAAGGTTTTTGAAGACAATGGATATACAGGTACATATGATGAAAACGAAAAACATTATTTATATTTTAAGGAATTAACTCCAATAAACAGCGGAATTACAATTGATTGTAAAAATCCTAGTGGGGGGGTACTGTTATTAACTAATAACAGAAACTCTCTTACACTTTATGATGCATTAAAAGAAACTGGTGAAGATATAACGATTTACAGTGACTCAATTGACGATGAATTATTGGCAATTGAGTCACCCAAATATGTTATTAGCTACAATTATACTCACATAATCCAGAAAAGACTGATTGATTACATGTGTGGTAAGATGCTTAATATTCATATTTCAATGCTGCCGTGGAACAGAGGGTCAGATCCGAATTTCTGGAGTTTTATTGATAATACTCCCAAAGGTGTAACCATTCATTTGATAGATGAAGGTTTGGATACAGGTGATATTCTCTGCCAGAAAGAATTGACTTTTAATGAAGATAATGAAACATTCCGCACAAGTTATAATGCTCTGAATGATGCCGCAGTGTCCCTTTTACTTGAACATTGGAACGAAATCGTCAACGGAGTGATAACACCGATCTCTCAACCCACAGGTGGCTCGTATCACAACAGACGAGATTTCCATAAGTATATAATAGGAAAAAAGTTCAATTGGGACATGGTTATATCAGAATTCAAGAGAGAGTGCTAACATGATAGGTATAAGAGTAGACGTTAATGAAATAACTGCAACAGGTCACTTTATGCGTTGCCTTTCTATTGCGCAAGGGTTACGAAATGCAAAAAGCGACATACTTTTTATTTCGGCAGACGAGAGGGCAAAAGGACTCTCAGAACAATATCAATTTCAAGCGGTACAGCTTGACACAAAATGGGATGACATGGATTCTGAAGTCGATATATTAACGGATATCATCTGTAGATATCGTGTTGATAAGCTACTTGTGGACAGCTATTACGTGACAGAGGAATACTTGAGAAAGATAACTGAATATGTGGACCTGATCTATATAGATGATATCAATAAATTCAAATATCCTGTTAACACCTTAATTAATTATAACGCCTACTTTAATATTTTTAATTATGCCCAAACGTATAAGGAAACAAATACGAAGCTGATATTGGGACCAAAGTACGCTCCACTCCGCAGCGAATTTCATGGGATTAATTGCACAGTCAATGAAATTGTTGAAAATGTGTTGATAACCACTGGTGGTTCGGATACTTATGGAGCTTCTGAGCATTTGACTGAAGCATTGATTAAAGACGAAAGATTTTCCCATATCAATCTACATATTATCGCAGGAAGATACAGTAAGATTAACGAGAAAATTGATCTGCAGTTATGCCCCAATATTCATGTACATAAAAACGTGAAAAATATGTCGGACTTGATGAAACAATGTGAAATTGCAGTAACTGCAGGTGGTTCAACGATGTATGAATTATGTGCATGCGGTGTGCCTTCGGTGTCATTTACATTTGCTGACAATCAAGTATTAGGAGCTGAAGCTCTTGATAATATGGACTTAATACTTTATTCAGGTGATGTAAGAAATGGGATGGATGAGTGCATAGCAATAATAGTAGAAAAAATTCGATACTATATAAATAACTATGAAGTTAGAAAACAAAAATCCCAAGCTATGCAATCTCTAGTCGATGGCTTCGGTGTTGATAGAATTGTTAAAGATGTATTTGGCTTATAAGCAAGAGGGAGAGGAAAAACTGTGTACATACCCTATGGAAGACAGACAATTGATGAAGATGATATTCAAGCCGTATGCGAGGTTCTCAGGTCTGATTACCTGACAACCGGTCCGAAAATAGCAGAGTTTGAACAAAACGTTGCGGAATATGTGGGGGCGAAATACGCTGTTGCTGTTTCCAGCGGAACTGCTGCTTTGCATGTGGCTTGTCTATCCGCAGGGATTGGTGAAGGCGACGAAGTCATTACAACCCCCATCACTTTTGCGGCATCTTCGAACTGTGTGTTATATTGCGGGGGAACACCTGTGTTTGCCGATATTGATCCGAAGACGTATAATATTGATCCAGAAGATATTAAGAGTAAAATCACATCAAAGACGAAGGCGATTATACCGGTGCACTTAACCGGACAGCCCTGCGATTTGGATGCAATCCATGCGATTGCCGACGAATACAATTTGATTGTCATAGAGGATGCCGCACATGCTCTTGGCGCGGAATATAAAGGCAAGAAAATCGGTGGAATGTCAGATATGACAGGGTTTAGCTTCCATCCGGTTAAGCACATTACAACCGGTGAGGGCGGTATGGTTACAACGAATACTGAAAAGTTGTACGAGCGTTTAAAGCTCTTCCGTTCACATGGTATAACAAGAGAAGAAAACCTCATGCTTAATTATGAAGGCGGTTGGTATTATGAGCAGCTCGAACTAGGGTATAACTACCGAATAACGGATTTCCAGTGCGCTTTGGGCATAAGCCAAATGAAGAAGATTGATAAGTTTGTTGAGCGCAGACGTGAGATTGCTGCAAGGTACGATGAAGCTTTTGCTGACGTTGTAGGGGTCATAACTCCCTATCAGGCAGAAGGATGTAAAAACAGTTATCATCTATACGCAATACAGGTTACCAAAATGCCACGGATAGAAGCATATGATAAATTGCGTGCTGCCGGATTGGGTGTAAATGTCCATTATATTCCGGTTCATAAACATCCGTATTATCAGAAAAACGGTTACGCAGATGTTTGCTGTTCCAATGCCGAGGCACTGTATAGTAGGTTGATCAGTTTGCCAATGTATCCATCCTTAACTGATGAAGAGGTCGAGTATGTGATTAATGCGGTGAAAGGATTATTCTAGTATATAGCTACTTTATAGTAGACACTACAAATTTTCACAAAAACCCCTGAGCAAGTCTGTATATAATGTGAAACGTGATATGTATTTAAGGAATGTCTCCCCTAATGGGGCAGTTTTATGAAATAACAAGAGTCTTAAGTGAGATTGAGAGGTGAACCACCGAATGCAAATTCTCATTACTGGCGGTGCCGGATATATAGGCTCTCATACCTGTGTTGCTTTAATAGAAGCAGGTCATTCAGTTATTGTTGCTGATAATCTGTGTAACAGTAAATTTGAATCAATAAACAAAATAAAACAGATTACAGGTAAAGATCTCACCTTCTACAAAATCGACGTAACCGATGAAGAAGCCGTCAACTCCATCTTCTCTACCCACCAAATCGATGGCTTGATTCATTTTGCAGGGCTTAAGGCGGTAGGAGAGTCTATGGAGAAGCCACTGGCGTATTATTATAATAACACTGTCAGCACCATGGTATTGAGTAAGGCGTGCCTGAAATATGGTGTAGGGAAATTTGTATTTTCATCCTCAGCTTCTGTATATGGGGAGAATGATGTACCTTTCGTGGAGACCATGGATCTGTTGCCGACGACGAATCCCTATGGGGAGACTAAGGCGATGAGTGAGCGGATCCTGACGGATGTTGCGAAAGTGAATCCTGGATTTGCGGTGTCATTGTTGCGTTACTTCAACCCGGTGGGTGCTCATGAGAGTGGGCTGATTGGGGAGGATCCTAATGGCATTCCAAACAACTTAATGCCATCTGTGACCAAGGCGGCAAAAGATAAACTGGAGAAACTAAGAGTGTTTGGGAATGATTATGATACGGTAGATGGTACCGGCGTCAGAGACTATATTCATGTAGTAGACTTGGCGGAAGGGCATGTCGCAGCTATTGAGAAATTAACCGAAGGTGTCCATGTCTACAATCTTGGGACTGGCCAAGGCACATCAGTTTTACAACTGGTGCATACCTTTGAAGAAGTTAATAAGATCAAAGTTCCTTTTGAAATCGTTGATCGTAGACCTGGTGACATTGCTTCATGCTATGCCGATGCAAGTAAAGCTGAAAGGGAACTTGGTTGGAAGACGAAGCGTGGGATTAAAGAGATGGTCAAGGATGCTTGGAGGTTTGAGCGGTTGCTTAGGTAGGCTGGGTCTCGATCTGTCTTGGTGACTAAATTCATAGGGTTTAAGATATCTCAGCTGGCCATCTTCATAAGAGCTTTTTAGCTATGCTTAAGCAAAAGGGCCAGGACGAGGAGCTAAGAATGATGCGGGAAGTTTCCGAGATCGTGAATATACATTATGTTCGCCATAAAGAGCGTCTGGGACTGGGATATTCTGTTTACTGTGCATGTACATTTGTGTTGGAAAGATTGGGAAGAGGGACGGAGTTGTTGTTTCCTTTCCCCGATTTCATTTAGACCTAAAGATAATGTTGAAGGAAGTAAGAACCTGAAGAAATTAATGGCATGTTGTGATATAATTTGTAATAAATGTAGCAGATGTAATTTAAAAGAGATTTATTAAATTAGCTGATACTAGGGCGGTCTGGGCTTATTTCTTTACGGAAAGCGGAATGATGTTGGGGACAAGCTGGTTTTTTTTAATAGGATCCCCATTTCCAAAAACGTCATAAGAAAAAAGTTTATGGGGAACCTTGGTAACGGTAGAGGTGATAGAGTTGTTAGGATTTAATAATAAATTTAAACAGTTTGTTCTGGCCTTAGGAGATGTTGTACTAATAGGCTCGGCTTTGTACATGGCCCTTGTTTTGCGCTTTGAGGGGCATATTCCTTCGTTTTTTATGGGAAATTTTGAAAAACTGCTATGGCCGGTAATCGGTTTGCATATCATCATATTTATTTGTTTTGGTATCTACAAACGATTGTGGCGCTATGCAAGCGTGGACGAGCTTATGCTGATTGTCTTTGCTGTGGGGTCAGGTTCTGCCATCAACTACCTTTACAGCTGGTATTTCAATCTCCCGCTTCCACGTAGTGTCTATGTAATTTTTGGGGTATTGCTGCTCTTTTTCATCGGGGGTTCCCGTTTTTTCCTGAGGGTGCTTGTTAAGTACCTGAAAAAAATAGAGGGAAACAACAACGGGGACAAGCCTGTTTTAATTATTGGAGCCGGTGATGCCGGGGTGATGGTTGCTGATGAGCTGAAAAAACACCAGGCTGCACTGGGTACAAAGATTGTTGGTTTTATTGATGATGATCCCAATAAGCAGAAGCAGATTATTCATGGCCTGCCTGTACTGGGAAAACGGGAGAATATTCAACAGGTAGTGGAGGAGAGGGGAATTAAAGAAATTATCCTTGCCATGCCCTCTGCTTCCTACAGCCAACAGCGCAGCATAATCGATCTTTGCAAGGATCTGCCGGTCAAATTAAAGACTGCTCCCGGGATGTTTGAAATTTTGGGGGGACAGGTTAGCCTTACCCAGCTCAAAGAGGTGGAGATTGAGGACCTTTTAAAAAGAGACCCTGTGGAAGTTGATATCCAGGAAATCTCCGGCTATTTGGCAAACAAGGTCGTCATGATTACCGGTGCTGCAGGCTCGATCGGATCTGAGCTCTGCCGCCAGGTGGCTTTACTCGGCCCCCAGCTGCTGATACTGCTGGACTGCGATGAAAACGGCATTTTTTACATAAACAGGGAGCTTGAGCAGAAAAACCCCGAGCTGAAGATGTATCCATTGATCAGGAATATTCAGGACCTGCAGGCTTTAGAGAAGGTCTTTCAGATATATAAACCCCGGGTTATCTTTCATGCCGCTGCCCACAAGCATGTGCCTCTCATGGAACTTAATCCTGAGGAGGCAGTGGAAAATAACGTTTATGGTACGAAAAATCTGGTGGACTTGGCCGAACGTTATGGTGTGGAGAGGTTTGTCTTTATCTCCTCCGATAAAGCGGTGAAGCCATCCAGTGTTATGGGAGCCACGAAAAGAGCGTCGGAGATCTATATGCAGCACCGGGCACGCAGTAACGGCAGCTGTGTTTTTTGCGCTGTCCGCTTCGGCAATGTCCTGGGGAGCCAGGGAAGCGTGGTACCCCTTTTTAGGGAGCAGATCAAAAGGGGCGGTCCGCTTACTGTAACTCATCCCCATATGACCCGCTATTTTATGACCATTCCAGAGGCGGTGCAGCTTGTTATCCAGGCGGGAGCATTGGGAGAAAAGGGCATGATATTTATTCTGGATATGGGTGATCCTGTGAAGATTATGGATCTGGCCAGGGATATGATTCTTTTGTCGGGTCTCAAGCCGGGGGAGGATATTGAAATAAAATATACCGGGGTGAGGCCGGGGGAAAAGCTGTGCGAGGAGCTTTTTAACGATAAGGAAAACTTCATGAAGACAACGCACGAGCGCATCTTCATTGCCCCTGATACTTTGAGCCCTCAGGATGAAATTAAAAAAGAGATGGAATATCTTTCCCGGATAGTAGGTGGGGATCTGAGTCCGCTTTTGGAATTCAAAAAAATTCCTGGAGGGGTGCGGATTTTAAAACCCCCTGTGTTAGGATAGTTGTCATAGGGCTCCGAGTAAAGTTAAGGGGAGCGTAGGTTACATGACAAGAAACACAAGGGAAACACAAGGGGACGGTTCTTTTGTGTTGACAGAAATCATATATTTTGCTATTCTAAACAGGGGTGACTATATGCCAAGACGAGCCAGAGAGAAAAGCAGCTCAGGAATTTATCATGTGGTATTAAGGGGAATTAATAAACAGCGGATCTTTGAAGATGATCAGGACAATCAGAAATATCTTGAGACAATTAAGACATATAAAGAAAACAGTGGGTATGAGATATATGCCTACTGCTTAATGAGCAATCATATACATTTACTGATGAAAGAAGGGAAAGAAGATTTAGGGGTCGCCTTTCGCAGAATTGGGGCAAGCTATGTTTACTGGTATAATTGGAAAAGGGGGGTATTCCCTTAGCTCCTCTTGTGGTATGATGTAAACGTAAAATTCTTGCAATTGCAAGGTGGTAAAACCATGAAATCAACGTTGACTACACAGCATGGCGACTACCCAAACACATACCGAGAATTCGTGAAAATGTTTCCTGATGACGCTGCATGTGCAGCCTTTTTGGCGAAGTTGCGTTGGCCCGAGGAATTTACATGTCGGTCATGTAAGACAACTTCAACACCGTGGAACCAAAGTCGTGGTCGTCTGGTATGCCCAATCTGCCGTTATCAAACGTCCGTAACGGCGGGAACGATTTTCGATAAGACGCGGACACCTTTGACAACTTGGTTTGAAGCGGCCTGGCATGTGACCACCGCTAAGAACGGTATGTCGGCCAAAACTTTAGAGCGTACTATCGGTACAAGCTATAAAGTAGCTTGGATGCTGCTACAGCGCTTTCGGGTGGCGATGGTAAACAGTGAACGAAAACCGTTATCTGGCATCGTGGAAGTGGACGAAACTTATATCGGTGGCAAAGAACATGGCGGTAAACGCGGTCGCGGCACCATCAAAAGCATTGTGGTTATTGCCATAGAGATCAAGCAGCCCAAAGGTTTTGGGCGAGTGCGGATGCGTTGTATTCCAGACTTATCTGGTGATAGTTTGCTACCCTTTGTGCAGGATGTTGTTGCTCCAGAATCGATAGTATGCACCGATGGGTGGCGTGGCTATAACGGATTACCTAAATGCGGATACACTCGAGATATGCAGGTGCTATCGTCTTCTGGTGATCCTGCCCATGTTTCTATGCCAGGGGTCCACCGGGTCGCAAGTCTCGTGAAACGATGGATTCTTGGTACACACCAAGGATCCGTGCTACCCAATCACCTACAATCCTACTTGGAGGAATACACGTTCAGGTTTAATCGTCGTACCTCTCGAAGCCGTGGTCTTGTCTTTCGAAGGCTCCTTGAACAAGCGGTAACTACTAACTCGATAACTATGGGCGATATAACCGGCGGCTATGACTGGGATCATAATTATTTTTAGAACGAAGAGGAGCTAAGGGGATACCCCCTTATTGGAAATACAGCCGGAGAGGCCATTTATTTCAAGACCGGTATAAAAGTGAAGCAGTTGAGACAGATAAATATTTTTTGGCAGCAATGAGATATATCCATCAAAATCCAATGAAGGCGGGGATGGTTAAAGAGGTTCAGGCCTATCCCTGGAGTAGTTATGGAGAATATATTAAGAAACCTGAGATATGCGATACCCAGTTTGCCTTCAGTTTGTTTTCGGCAAATTCAAAAGAGGCATTATATTTGTGGGAAAAGTTTAATAAGGAAATTAATAATCCTGCATTTCGCAAACAACACCTTTCAGCAAAATCCTTGCATTTTTCACTATTAACCTTATTCCTTGCAGCCGCTTAAGAAAGCGAATTAGCTAAAGAATGGGTCAACAAATTAAACATGTGAAGATATGATCTTCA
>JAUSPI010000127.1 GCA_030655775.1 Syntrophales bacterium | reverse complement strand
GCAATAAGGCGTTTTTCCTGTATCTGTTTCCCAAAAGCAGGCGGGACAACATTGATGCATTCGTAAAAAGTCAGCTTTTGTCACCCTGAATTTATTTCAGGGTCTCTAACTTGCTGAAATGATTAGATGCTGAAACAAGTTCAGCATGACAAGTTGTACACTTTATGACTTTTTGCGAAACCATCAACATTCATAATTCAGAATTAATATGCACCCTCACATCGGGACTTATGCCAGCGCCACAATAAAAAACATTGCGATACTGACAAAGCCGTTTATGGTAAAAAATGCCGTATTGACGCGCGAAAGGTCATAGGGCTTAACAATCCAGTGCTCACCGATCAAGAGAAGGGAGATGATGCCCAGGCCGTAAAAATAGATCGGCGTCAGATGGGCTGCCTGACCCGCCCAGTAGAAGCAAAAAAGAGTCAGGATATGAAAAAAAATGGAGATGTAAAGGGCGTTTTTTACACCAAACCTGACCGGAATAGAATGGATGCCGTTTTTTTTATCAAATTCATAATCGAGGCACGCGTAAAGAATATCAAAACCGGCTACCCAGAGGGCAACGCCGGCAAAGAGCCAGAGAGGAACAACGCCGAAAACGGGGTTCACCGCCAGCCACCCTCCAACAGGTGAGATGCCGATCGCCATACCCAGAAAAAGGTGAGTAAACCAGGTAAAGCGCTTCATGTAGGAATAGCTCATAACTACGATCAGGGCACAGGGTGACAGATAAAATACGAGCCAATTTAAACTATAGGCGGAGAAAAAGAACGCCACCACCCAGAAGATAATAAATCCATACACCCAATTCCGCGTGACCAGCCCCCCGGGCAGAGCCCTTTCTTTCGTGCGCGGATTTCTGGCATCTATCTTCATGTCCACGAGACGGTTGAAGGCCATGGCCACACTCCTCGCGCTGACCATCGCCACTAATATCCAGATGAGCTTATCAAGAGGCGGGACCCCACTTTGGGCCAGAAAAGCCCCGATATAGGCGAAGGGAAGAGCAAAGATACTGTGCTCAAATTTGATCATATTCAGGATAATTTTTATTTTTTTAAACATCTTTATACGAAAGTTCCGGGTTCAGAGTTCAAAGTTCCGAGTTGTAGTTGTAGGGTAGGCATTGTCCACCAACTTTCTTATTATGGGTGGCATGGACAAACTTGTTTGTCCGTGTTTCTTGATTATGTTTCTTTGCACGGACAAACAAGTTTGTCAATGCCACCCAGTCCTTTAACCTTTGATGGGGTAGTTAGGGATTCTTCATCATTTCTTCCCAGGATTTAACAAGTGTGTGCGCTAATCCCAAGTGGTCCAGTACCCGCGCCACAACAAAATTTACCAAATCCTGCACCGTCTCAGGCCTGTGATAAAAACCGGGCATAGCCGGAAGTATCGTCGCTCCGGCATTAGTAAGCCGAAGCATATTTTCAAGATGGATGGTGTTAAAAGGCGTTTCTCTCGGCACAAGAATCAGTGGCCTTTTTTCTTTAAGCATCACATCGGCAGTGCGTTGAATGATATTACGGGCCAGACCCTGGGAAATAGCCGCCAGGGTACCCATAGAGCAGGGCAGGACTATCATCGCTTCGGCTTTAACACTCCCGCTGGCTGCCGGAGCCCACCAGTCATCCTCAGCATACAAGGTGATCTCGGGCGGCAGCATCCCGGCAATGGGACTGCCAATTTCCCACTTCCAGACCTCCTCACCCACCTTGCTGATTAAACACTGCAGGGGCAGACCTTCCTTATGGAAATACTCAATAAGAGTCTTCGCATAAATAGCGCCGCTGGCGCCTGTAATGGCAAGGATATAGCTCATTTTTTGAGACCCAGGCTCTCCCATAATTTATCTATTTTCTCTTTTACTTCATCCGTCATTGTTATCACCGGTGGCCACTCCCTTGTAAAGCCTTCTTCCGGCCATTTACGCGTGGCATCTATACCCATTTTACTGCCGAGCATTGGCAGAGGCGAGGCATGGTCGAGGGCATCCACCGGACCTTCAACAAAGGCAATGTCTCTTTTAGGATCAATGTTGTTGCCCAAACGCCAGATCACTTCAGATATATCCTGAACATTTACCTCTTTATCAAAGATGACCACAATTTTCGTAAAAGCCATCTGTCCCAGGCCCCAGATGGCCTGCATGACTTTTCTCGCGTGTCCCGGATAGCGTTTGTCGATGGAGATAAAGGCCAAATTGTGAAACACGCCTTCGATGGGGAGGTTTATGTCCACAATCTCCGGCAACTGCTTTTTTATCAAGGGCAGGAACAACCGTTCGGTCGCCTTGGCCAGATAGCAATCCTCCTGCGGTGGCCTGCCGACGATTGTGGCCGGATAAATCAAGTCCTTTCTGTGAGTAATACAGGTAATATGAAAAACGGGATAATCATCCGCCAGGGAATAGTAGCCAGTATGATCGCCAAAGGGGCCTTCCCTGCGCCTCTCCCCCGGTTCAACATAACCTTCAAGGACGATCTGTGCACTTGCCGGCACTTCATGATCAACGGTAAGACACTTTACCAATTCCACCGGCTCTCCACGCAAAAATCCGGCAAAGAGTACCTCATCTATATCCTCCGGCAAAGGGGCGGTGGCCGCGTAGGTCATAACGGGATCCGGTCCGATCGCCACAGCGACTTCCAGGCGCCGGCCCTGTCCTTCCGCTATCCGGTAATGTTCTGCGCCGCCTTTATGGGGATGCCAGTGCATCCCGGTTGTCTTTTTGTCATAGACCTGCATCCGGTACATTCCTACATTACGCACCTGTGTGGCTGGATGTCTGGTAAATATAAGAGGCAGGGTAATGAACGGCCCTCCATCCGACGGCCAGCAATGTAAAACGGGAAATTTTGTTAAGTCCACCTCTTCGCCCTTCAACACCACTTCCTGGCAGGGTGCATTTTTCGTTAATTTGGGAAACATATTGCTCAGCCGCTTTAATTTGGGTATGAGCTTTAACTTCTTTATCAGGCTGTCGGGGGTTTCTACCTCCAGGAAGTCCAGAATCTGGCTTCCCAATTCATTCAGATTATCTACGCCCAGGGCCATACATGTTCGCTTAAAGGAACCGAAGGCATTGGTCACAACAGGCATGTCGCAACCCGTCACATTTTCAAATAGAAGCGCTGGGCCATATTGCTTACACACCCTGTCCGTAATCTCCGTGATTTCAAGATATGGGCTTACCGGCTCTCTGATACGCAGGAGTTCACCCGTCCTTTCCAAATCTTCTAAAAACACCTGTAAGTCTCGGTAGACCATACTTCACCTTAATAGCAGCAGGAAAAACAAACCCTGCGATTATTTCATATTCAGCACATTTTCAGTAATTTGCCCTTATACTAAATTCAGGGAAAGAATCAAAGCCATATTTGTATACTTTTTAACAATATCAGCCAGCATCAACCATATTTCCGGACATTTCTTCTTATTGAAGTCACATCCATTGGGTTCAGGAGTTTGTTTTATATTGCGCCCCTTACCCCGCCTACGAGGCGGGGCTTGCGGGTGCGCTGCCGGTCAGTAATGCTTAACTTACCGCTTTTTAGTACAAGGACTCATGCCGGTTATTAACCAGCATGATTTTTTACTTTATTTTTGACTTAGAATCGCTATAATATTATATGAATCTGAAAGAAAAGTTTGCCGGACACTCAATTGAAGGGCTGAGACCGTATGCCCTTAGTTCCTGCTCAGAGTAGTTGAAGGAAAAATTAAGCACTCGAAAGGAGAACGACATGAATAGCAAAGCTTTTCGAAATATAAGCTACGGTCTTTACATTGTTACTTCACGTAAAGAAGACAAGATTAACGGACAGACAGTAGATGCTGCCTTTCAAGTAACTTCCTCCCCCCCCACCATTGCAATCTGCATCAACAAACAAAATCTAACCCATGAATACATCTCTGACAGCGGGGTCTTCGGTGTTTCAATCCTCGCTCAGGACGCCCCGCTAAATCTGATAGGCAATTTTGGATTCAAATCCGGTCGTGACATAGATAAATTCGGTAACATTAATTACAAGATGGGTGAAACAAACGTCCCTATAATTTTAGATGATACACTGGCTTACTTAGAGGCAAAGGTAATCGACCGACTGGAGCTGAGTACACACACCCTGTTTATAGGCGAGGTAGTGGCGGCTGAGGTAATTAAAGAGGGCGAGCCGATGACATACGCCTATTATCACCAGATAAAAGGGGGCACGACCCCCAAAACTGCCCCAACTTATATCGAGGAGGAGAAAAAGATGGAAAGTCTGCCGAAATATGAGTGTTCAGTTTGCGGATATGTTTATGATCCTGAAAAGGGAGATCCCGATGGTGGGATCGCTCCCGGAACGCCCTTCGAGGAGATCCCTGATGATTGGGTATGCCCCGTCTGTAGTGTGAGCAAAGATGATTTTGAAAGGGTGGCTTAACAAGAAAGGAGGTTGGGTATGAAGAGATTTTCTGTCTTTTTTTTCGCCTCCCTGATGACGCTGCTATTTATGGCAGGCATTGCTTCAGCAGAAGATGGAAAAGTCTGTATTAACTGCCATCGTATAGTAACACCTCTGCTCGTCAAGGATTGGCAAGCCAGTGAACATAGTAATAACGATGTGGCCTGTCCTGTCTGCCATGGCTCCGAACACAAAGGCAAAAAGACCGTCCATCTGGCCGTGATGCCTACCGAGGTCACCTGTTCCGAATGTCATCCGGAACAGTTTGGTCAATTCTCCAAAGGAAAACACAATTTCGGGTGGACCTCCTTGAATGCCATTCCCGTTACCCACATGGAACCTGACGAACTGATGGAAGGGGGGAAGGGGTGCGGCGGATGCCACAATATGGGAATAAAGTCGGATGCCCAGAAAAAGGAGTTGCGTGAAAAAGGCTATAGTTACCGGACCAATTCGTGCGATGAATGCCATACACGGCATACCTTCTCTAAGAAAGAGGCACAGGACCCCAAAGCGTGCCAGACATGCCACATGGGGTTCGACCATCCTCAGTGGGAGATGTATGAAAGCTCCAAACACGGGGTGAGGTATGCGATGAAGGAGATAGGCAGATTGCCCAAAGACGCGGCTGCTCCTACCTGTCAGTTCTGTCACCTCCCCAACGGGACCCATACCAATAAAGTGGCCTGGGGCTTCTTGGCGGTACGGCTCCCTCTGCCCAAGGACAAACAATGGGCGGAGGACCAGACCACAATCCTGAAGGCGTTGGGGGTATTGGATCCGGAGGGGAAACCAACCGCCCGGCTGGATGCCGTTAAAGCGGTCGATATGGTGCGGCTGACCGAAGAGGACTGGAAAGCCGAGCGGGAGAAGATGATTAAGACCTGCAAAAAGTGCCATTCTGAAAAATATGCCAGGGGAGAACTTGAAAAAGGCGACCAGATGATCAGAAAGGCAGACCGCTTAATGGCTGAAGGGATAAAGATCGTGGCTGATCTTTACAAAGACGGTATTTTGAAAAAACCGGCACATTACTCCTATGCTTATCCCGATTTTCTTCACTTCTATAAAACCGGAGGTTATATCGATCAGGTACTCTTCGATATGTACATGAAACACCGGATGAGGACTTATCAGGGGGTGTTTCATGCCAATCCGGATTATGCTTACTGGTATGGATGGGCAGCTATGACCAAGGATCTGGATAAAATCAAAAAACTTGCCGGGGATTTGAGGTTTAAGGCTAAGTAAGACCGAAAGAAAATAGAAGGGGGTCTTGAAAAATGAGTGTTCCACGACAATTAAAACAGAACATTTACTCTGTCGGGGCAATTGATTGGGATAGAAGGTTATTTGATGAACTCATCCCGCTTCCCGACGGCACAAGCTATAACGCCTATTTAATAAAAGGCGGAGAAAAAACGGTGCTGATAGATACGGTGAATCCGACTATGGCGGGCGTGCTGTCAAAAAATCTCAGCCAGCTCGGGATTGAACATATAGACTACATCGTTGCCAATCACGCCGAGCAGGACCACTCCGGATCATTACCGCAGGTGCTCGATTTGTATCCCGATGCTCAAGTTGTCTGCACACCAAAATGTAAAGACTTGCTCATGGCACTCCTCCTGATCCCTGAGAATAAGTTCTTAACGGTTGAGGATGGGGAGACGTTATCATTAGGAGAAAAGACGCTGGAGTTCATTCATTCGCCATGGGTGCACTGGCCGGAGACGATGGTAACGTATTTAAGGGAAGAAAATATCCTCTTTTCCTGCGATTTCTTCGGTTCCCATCTGGCAACAAGTAATCTGTTTGTCACTGATGAAGGAAGGGTCTATGAAGCGGCCAAGAGATACTATGCCGAGATAATGATGCCATTCAGGACAATTATCAGGAAAAACCTGGAAAAGATAAAAAGTCTCGAGATAGAGATCATCGCGCCAAGTCACGGCCCGGTATATGACAAGCCGGCCTTTATTGTCGAAGCCTATCGTGACTGGACTTCCGACGATGTCAAGAATGAAGTGGTTATCCCCTATATTTCGATGCATGGCAGCACACGAAAGATGGTCGGCTATTTTGTGGAGGCCCTGATTGAAAGGGGCATCACGGTAAAGCAGTTCAATTTAGCTCAAACCGACATTGGTCAGCTGGCGATGTCCTTAGTAGATGCCGCTACAGTTGTAATCGGCTCGCCTACAGTTCTGGTCGGTCCGCATCCGAATGTTGTTTATGCGGTTTATCTTGCCAATGCCCTGAGGCCAAAAGTGAAATTCGCATCAATTATCGGCTCCTACGGGTGGGGCGGCAAAATGGTGGAACAAATTGCGGGAATGATCCCGAATTTAAAGGTAGAAATACTTGACCCAGTTGTTGTGAAAGGATTTCCAAAAGAAGAGGATTTCAAGGCATTGGACGGATTGGCAGATAAAATATTAAACAAACACAAGGAACTCAATATCGTTTGAAAATTGATGCTTTCGTAAAAAGTCTTTTTTTGTCACCCAAAATCATGTCCTGAACTTGTTTCAGGATCATTCAGGGTCTCTAACTTATTGAAATGTTTAGATGCTGAAACAAGTTCAGCATGACAAATGACAGATTTTGAGACTTTTTAAGAGACTGTGAAGCTCCCCGCCCACAGGGCGGGGCTTGCGGGATGCGCTCCCGGTCAAAATTAAAGCTTAAATCCAGGAAGGAGGAAATAACCATGACAAAGAGACTCCAGATTTACAAGTGTGAAGTCTGCGGAAACATTGTAGAAATGCTCCACGAGGGGGTCGGAGAGCTTGTGTGCTGCAACCAGCCCATGAAGCTCTTTGAGGAAAACACTGTGGATGCTGCCAAGGAGAAGCATGTCCCCGTAATGGAAAAGACAACAAGCGGTACTAAAGTGAAGGTGGGCAGCGTTGCTCATCCCATGGAGGAGAAACACTATATCGAATGGATCGAGATTATTGCAGACGGAAAAGCTTACCGTCAGTTTTTAAATCCTGGAGATGCACCGGAAGCCACTTTTAACATCGAGGCAGGAAATGTGACAGTCCGTGAATATTGCAATGTGCATGGCCTGTGGAAAGCGTAATGTCCATTACGTAAAACGGCGGTGAGGCAGAATAATCATTGCCAAATTAGTACAGGGAGGTCATTCATGGAAAAGCAAGCATTGATTGACATGTTAAACAGGGACATTGCCGATGAGCATGCAGCCATCATACGCTATCTCGTTCACGGTTATATGGAAGGAGAAGACACACCTCTTGGTGCGAGCCTCATTTCCATTACCAGGGAGGAGATGTGGCATATGCACTGGCTAGGTATGATCATAGGCAAGCTGGGAGGAGAACCCAATTTTATACCTGCTCCGTATCCCCACGATCCGACCAGCAGGGCTACTATGCTCAAATCCTACGTTGAATATGAGGAGAAACTGATCCCTCATTACAACGGAGAAGCGGATAAAGTTGATGATCCCCATATCAGGCGGGTCCTCCAAAGAGAAGCATCGGAATCGGCTATCCATGCCAGGAAGTTTCAGCGAAAACTGGACAAGCTAAACCCGGAAGAGGCAGCTGGTCTTCCGGGAGAAGAAAGTGAATTGCCTAAGGAACTGTTAGATAAGTTGCAGGCAGAAGTCACAAGTAAATACACGGAGATGCTGCAGCATCTCCGCACTTCCTGGGTTTTCCAGCAACATGAAACCACCGGCTGGAAGATCATGGATCAGGCCATGGAAAAGATGAAACAGCTTGCACACTTTGCCGAAAACATCGCCGAGGATGGTATTCCACCTGATTTTAAACCCGGACAGATAGATAAAAGTCATGCTATTGGAGCAGCCCTGAAAAAAGCATTGGAGGATGTCCGGGCGGCTCGGGAACGCCACCTGAAGTTGAGCGAGGACAGCGAGGTCAAAAAACATTCCGGACTTGTCATCAACATGGATCTCACCATCCAACAGGAGGAATATCAGAGAGCAGAACTTGAAGACTGGGGTAAAAAATAGGTTATTAATGAAAGCACGGAAACGGGAGACATACCATACAATCACCGGTGCGCCACTGAAAACTCTATTCAGTAAAGACCGTCTACAGTACGATTCTACATGCGTATTCTTATTCAAAAAATGAAGGGGGTGTGACTTAAGTGAAAAAAGATGAAAAAGCATGGAATCCTTTGGATTGTAATCGTTCTGTTTATCATCGGAGGAATGATGCTTTTTCGATGGTTTGAGAAAAAACACCTCTAATCGCAGAAAAAAAGGAGTCTAATATGAGTGACTTCGAAGCAAGTGATATTCTTGAGATTGCCATTAGAATTGAGGAGAATGGGGGTAGTTTCTACCGTTATGCCGCTCAGATAGCAGAGGACGAAAAGACAAAAAGAATATTCACTTATCTTGCCGATGAGGAAGATAAGCACAAAATTACTTTTGAAGATATACTTTCAAAAATAGAGAAACATAAACTGCCGGAAAGTTATCCGGGAGAGTATGGCGGCTATCTTCGAGATTACGTCGATGGCAACATTGTCTTTACAAGGGATGCCCTGAATTCAGAATTGTCAAAGATTAAAGATACACTCACAGCCTTAAATTTCGCAATCCGCTGTGAGTTGGATTCCATATTATACTATCACGAAATCAAAAGATTCCTTTCCAAAAGTCAGCAAGACTTTATTGACAAGATCATAGATGAGGAACGAAAGCATTTTGAGACGCTGTCAGAAATTAAGAAACGTTATAAAAGATAGAGAAAGAGAGGTAAAGCAATGAAAAGAATACTTATACACGTTATAGTAATCGCCGTATTTTCTCTGATAATCACCTTACCCGTTTCGGCTGCAACGCAGCCTCCGGCAACTGGTAGCGTGTTACCGGAGATAAAACTTACGGTGCCTGCAAATAATGACTATAAAAACTATCTCGGTCTTTCCCGTGGTGATTTTTTCAAAATTCCACAGATCAAGGCCAATGTGGTCATCATTGAAATTATGAATATGTACTGTCCCCACTGCCAGGCAAGCGCACACAAGGTAAACGAACTATATCGTATAATCGAAAACAATCCCGCGCTGAAAAATAAAATCAAGTTGATAGGCATCGCAGCAGGAAATTCCACCTATGAAGCAGAGGTGTTCAGGAAAAGATACGATGTTCCTTTCCCTCTTTTTGAAGATGGAGATTTTTCCATCCACAAGGTCGTGGGAGAGGTCAGAACTCCATATTTTATAGGAATTAGAATTGATGACGGGGTTCCCAAGGTCTTCTATTCCAAACTCGGCGGCTTCGAAAAGGCCGATCAATTTCTGGAGCTATTACTTAAACTGTCCGGATTGAAGTAGGAGGTGAACAATGAAAAAATTTAGTTATCTCAATTTGCTGTCAGGAATTATAATTATTTTCTTCCTAACTGCAACGGCCTACGGCCTTTCAGACGTCTATAAGGATAACATTTACTTTCCAAAAAATCTCAAGCCCACAGACAGTGTTTTGAAGGTAAAGGTTGGTGATCGTGCTCCCGACTTCACACTTCCCTCAGTCGCCGGGGAGAAAATTTTTCTCAGTTGGTACCTTGGAAAAAAGAATGTAGTCATCTCTTTCGTGCCTGCCGCATGGACACCGGTCTGTTCTGACCAGTGGCCCGGTTATGGCATTGTGAAAGACATATTCGATGAAAATGATGCCATTCTCCTTGGAATATCGGTTGACAATATTCCAACTCTTTTTGCATGGACAAACCAGATGGGGAAGCTGTGGTTTCCGATTCTTTCCGACTTCTGGCCTCATGGCAAAGTAGCTGATAGTTATGGGGTGCTCCGTTCCGATGGAGTTGCGGAAAGGGCAATTATTATAATAGATAAGAAAGGGAGTATCCGTTATGTTGACGTTCATGATATCAACAAAAGGCCTCGCCTCGAGTCGATTGTCGGTGAACTGGAAAATTTGAATAAATAAGAGCTGATATGTCACCACTGCTGTTAGAAGAAGCACTCGAACATCTGTACGAAAAATACAACAGGCACGAGTTCATTCATCCTGATCCACTTGAATTTCTCTATTGTTACGATAATCTTCATGATCGGGAAATTGCGGGACTTCTCGCCTCTTCGCTTGCCTACGGCAGAGTTTCTCAGATACTAAAAAGTATTTCAACTGTTCTTGAAAAAATGGCTCCGTCCCCATCTCGTTTTCTTGAAGACGCCTCAATGAAATCACTTTTACACACGTTTTCCGACTTTAAGCACAGGTTTACTACCGGTGATGAACTTGCAGTAATGCTCTACGGCGCTAAACGCGTTATAACGAAATACGGTTCACTCTATGCATGTTTTAAATCCGCTCTCGGCAACGACGCCGACACAATCCGACCGGCGCTTACCTCGTTTGTAAAAGAATTACGTGCCGGCTTTAATACCGAGAATAACAGCCTGTTACCTTCACCGGAAAAAGGCAGCGCATGCAAGAGGCTCAATCTTTTTCTCCGATGGATGGTACGGAAGGATTCCGTGGACCCCGGTGGATGGGACGATGTGCCGCCTGCGAGGCTAATTGTGCCGCTCGATACACATCTTCACAGGATATGCCTCATATTAGGACTTACAAAACGGAAACAGGCAGACATGAAAACGGCCATCGAAATAACAGATTCATTCAGAATGGTTAACCCTCACGACCCGGTACGGTACGATTTTGCCCTGACGCGTCTGGGAATCAGGAAAGATGCCAGCCTTGAACTGAACAGCGAGCGCATTCCCCGCTGCTTGCGGCGGGGTTAGCGAGCGAATATAAAATAAACATTTTCCTTAACAGCTCCACTATGCCGTTTTACGGCATTACAATTGGAAGTAACTTATGTTTTGACAAATGCGTTATTTCGGGCAGATATTAAGAAATGTTAACCACTTACAACGTATTTGCGAATTTAAGTTACTTGAAAGTCGGAGCTTCCCCGCAACTTGTTGCGGGGAGCTTCAATCATTTTTATATCGCTGCCGGGCACGAAAAGTAGCATAGCCTACAAGAAGGAGTATTGACTCATGAAGACCAACAAGTCACAAATTCTCTTCGGCTTATCACTGGTTTTACTGTCAGCAATCTTTTACTTCATCCATTATGCAGTCTTCAGGGACGCACACCATATTTTCATTTATCTCGTTGGCGATGTCGCCTTCGTCTTTATCGAGGTGCTTCTCGTTACCCTGATTATACACCAGCTGTTATCCCATCGAGAAAAACGGGCACTGCTGAAAAAGATGAACATGGCGATAGGAGCCTTCTTTAGCGAAGTCGGAACGGGGCTTCTGAAAATATTTTCTGACTTTAACCTCCATTCCGCCAAAATCGATAAAGTCTTTATCGTGGATGATGACTGGACCGATCAGAAGTTTCTAAGCGTCAGCAAGACTTTCAATAATTACGACCATGAAATTGATTGTAATAAGGGTGATTTGAACAATCTGCTCAATTTTCTTAAAAGCAAGAGAAATTTTTTGATAAACCTGCTCCAGAATCCGAATCTATTGGAACATGAATCCTTCACAAACCTTCTCTGGGCCGTCTTTCACTTAACAGAAGAATTAGAAAGCAGGGCGGACGTCGGGAATCTTTCTGATACCGACTGTGAACACATAGCCGGTGATATAAAAAGGGCATATGTCTTACTAATTTCAGAATGGTTACTATACATGAAACATTTGAGGAATGATTATCCGTATCTGTTCTCTCTTGCCATAAGAACAAATCCTTTTGATCCGTATGCCTCACCGGAGGTAAAATAAATAATTGAGAAGTTGAAGGGTTATGCTGTAATAAAAAATCCCTTACTTGCCTGCGAGGAAGGCAATCTGAAAAACTTGCAAATTTTCCTTGCAGGGAAAAGAAACTTTTTGATAAGCTGATTTTAAATTCAATTTATCTGGATAACTAAAGGAGAAATTTTATGGTTCGCATCGGCATTAATGGATTTGGCAGGATAGGCCGTCAAGTTATGAAAGCTGTAATGGAAAGGCATCCTGAATCTCTGCAGGTCGTGGCTGTCAACGACCTCTTCGACGTGGAAATAAACGCCCATCTTTTTAAGTACGACTCAAACTACGGTCGTTTCCATGGAGAAGTTAAAGTTGAGAAAAATAGTCTTACCGTTAACGGTCACAAAATTAAGAGCTTTGCACTTCGCGACCCTGCGTCTATCCCCTGGAAAGAAGAGGGTGTGGATATAGTAGTCGAAAGTACAGGCTTCTTCCGGACCGGCCCCGAGGCATCAGCCCATCTTGAGGGTGGCGCCAAAAAGGTGATCATCACCGCTCCGGCAACAGAAGAAGATCTGACTGTGGTCATGGGAGTCAACCATAAGACCTACCGTCCCAAAGAGCACCACATCATTTCAAACGCCTCATGTACCACAAACTGCTTGGCTCCACCCGTCCTAGTCATTCACGAAGCCTTCGGCATAAAAAAAGCTATGATGACGACTATCCACGCATATACCACCGATCAGCGCATTCTGGACCTGGCGCATCAAGATCTCCGGCGAGCTCGAGCCGCAGGACAAAATATAATTCCTACCACGACCGGTGCAGCGAGAGCGATTTCTCTGGTAATACCTGATTTAAAGGGCCGTTTCGACGGTTATGCACTCAGGGTGCCCACCCCAACGGTCTCCGTAGTAGATTTTGTGGCCGAGTTGGAAAAAGAAACCAATACTGAGGAATTGCGAACAGTTTTGAAAAAAGCTGCCGGAGGAACACTCAAAGACATTATGGATTGTGAAGAGGAACCATTGGTCTCGGTAGATTTCAAGGGCAATCCTTTCTCCTCAATCGTGGACATGGAATTTACACAGGTTTTACAGGGCACCATGGCAAAGGTTGTCGCATGGTATGACAATGAGTGGGGTTATTCATGCCGCGTCGCCGATCTCGCAAACTACATGGCTGAGAAAGGTTTTTAATCCACAGATTTCGCAGATTACACGGATTACTCTAATCACTTGAAGTGCGATGCGAAATCTGTAGGGGTTAATTCCCCGCAGCTTGCTGCGACAGGAAAGATAAAACACTTATTTTGATACCCCGCTGCTTGCGGCGGGGTAGTTCATTCGAGGCGGATATAATTAACCATAATACTTTATCCGCCGATAAATCCATCCATTTAGGTAGAAAAAGAGTGCCGACCAGCCACCGAGGCGAATAATCTTTTTTGCCATCCGATAAACTATTTCTTGCCTTCCAATTTTTTTATCTGAAAGATAAACACCGAGTAACCCACGATTAATCATTTGATGAAATCTTGTGTTGGGCAATCGGGAAACGCTTCTATCCGCCTGTTTAAAAAAATGAGTGACTCGTTTTAACATTTCCTCATTGTTTTCATAATAGAAACAGAAATTCAGATCGCCACCGACTCTGTCCTCTTCCTGATCGATAAGGTAATCCAGCAGGATATGCAGCCCCTGTACCCATGGAAAATAGGAGGCTCTAACCTGCGGGGCTATATCGCCCGAGTATTCATCATTAAACGCATAAGCAACAAGGCAGAAGATGCCAAGAGTCGAACCGCAACATGCCGAAAATTCATACCAGCTCATCTCTGGCAGTTTGTCTTGATAAGATTGAAACCAATCCTTCAAACGAGGGACACGCTCATCTACTTTAACGTGTTTGTATACCTGTAAGTCACAATAATAACCTGCCAGTTCATATAGCACAGAAGAAATCTTATCGTACGATGGAAGTCTTTTCAGTACTTCCTGACATGTCTCCACAAGGGACACCAGATAGCCGCCATCATCCCGTTCGCCATGAAATCGATAATAATCTAAACTCGCAGCTTCCGGGGTTAACGCATGAAGCATCGACTGATGAAGAGCGCGAAAATCGACCGGATCCAACGAAGTACTCCGATCACACAAATTATCAAGGTAATCGCTGATTGTTTGGTAGGCAACAATAAAACGAATTGCATCACTCCTGTTTTCACCGGCTAACAATCCAAGAATGGACCCACCTTCACAATGAAAGGTTTTTGTCTTGATGCTCATCAATGCCTGTTTTTGAAGCTCCGGATCCGGAATCTGCCCTGCACGTTCTTTCCACCCATTCAGGTAACGATAAACATCCGGAAGCACTTTCAAATAGACTTCTGTAGTCATTGTGCATACAGAGGCTGGAATTTTCACCGGCTTAAACTCCTTCATCCACACTAAGACTTCTGACGCTCAGGAACGGACCACTGATAATTTGAGATATCTCTTCAACTGCATAATCTTCCATGTTACAGAAATCAATCATACTTAAAAGAATACGGGAAAGAGAGGGCAGTTTTAGAAAGAATGTTATTCTTGATAAGAATTTTATGAATTTACCTAATACACAAAGCACAACGGTGTGTCAAGGTTTGAGGGATTGAGGTTTTGGATTTGCAGGAAGGCGGGAAGAAATAGATGAAGAATTGACCCAGAGAAAGGTCCCGACCGGAACAGGGGCAGACTGAACGATCCATAAGGCATTGAACTCGCTCCTCAGACTTTACTTTTCAAGAAGATTATAATAACATCTTTCCGCAAATTATACACTGCAAAAGGCCTTTAAAAATATAGATATAGGATACTGAGAGCGATTCAAGATTTTTCAGGTAACAAAATGCGCGAACAAACATATAAACACCGACAATATAACATTTTGCTCAAAGAAGGTTTTGTCTCAGGCATAAAGAAGGGATGGAGCGGTTTTATCTGGATGTTGAAGATAGTGATTCCTATTTCCTTTCTAACGGCCCTTCTGGCATGGAGCGGCTGGCTTAACAAAATCGATTTTTTCATCCAGCCGGCGATGACCCTGATCAATCTGCCGGCTATGGCCGCCCTGCCTTTGCTCATCGGCATGCTTTCCAATCTTTACGGAGCCATCGCCGCAATGGCCGTTCTTCCCCTCACCAATGAACAGATGACCCTGATCGCCATTTTTCTCCTGACTGCTCACAATCTGATTCAGGAAGGCGTTATTCAGGGCAAATCGGGCATGCACCCCGTGAAGGCCACACTCTTTCGCCTGACAGCCGCCGTGATTACGGTAAGCCTGGTAGCGCAATTTTTTGATGCCGCGGCATTAGGTCCGGTGACCGCGGAAGCATCTGTCCCGGTCTCTCAACCTTTCATTTATATGCTAAAGAGCTGGAGCCTTGCCACATTTTACCTTTGTATCAAGATATTTGTGATTATTATGAGCATATTGACCCTGCTGGAAGTAGTAAAATCCCTGGGCTGGATAGATCATGTGGTCAGAGTGCTCACACCTGTTCTGAAAATACTTGGGCTAAGACGAAATGTCGGTATTTTGTGGGTTACCGCCACCGTTTTCGGTCTTGCCTATGGAGGAGCTGTAATCGTTGAAGAAGCAAAGCAGGGACACCTGACAAAGGACGAACTGGAAGAACTGCATTTGTCTATCGGTATCCACCATTCCCTGATCGAAGACCCCGCGCTTTTTCTGTCACTGGGATTGAGTGCATTCTGGCTCTGGGTCCCTCGATTGATCATGGCAATGATTGCCGTTCGCTTGCTTAGCTTATGGCATCTGGCACGAAAAAGATGGCACCGATAACATTGGAAATCTCCGGTCACGGGACGGGTTTGCGGGATGAGCTCCCAGGCACTTTCTCCCTTCCTTTTCCGGAAGAAAAGTGCTAATTTTCCCAAAGGAGGAGTGATGAGGTTTCTTCTTACAAATGATGACGGAATATACGCCAGGGGTTTGAGCGCCCTATACGAGGAACTGTCAAAGGAGGCGGAATGTTTGATAGTAGCCCCTGAGGTGGAGCAGAGCGCTGTTGGCCATGCCATCACTATCGCACGCCCAATTATGGTCAGACGTGCCAAAAAGAACGGGGTTTTCCTTGGATACGCGGTAGCCGGCACCCCCGCTGACTGCGTAAAGATAGGGATAAGAGAACTGGCAGAAAAACCTTTTGATCTGGTGGTCTCCGGAATAAATATCGGCGCCAACGTGGGAATAAATGTAATCTATTCCGGAACGGTATCCGCGGCCACGGAAGGGACTATTCTGGGAGTTCCTTCCCTGGCAATATCGCTGGATACCCATGACAGAGACGCCGACTTTTCATTTGCGGCCAAATTTGCCAGAAAAATGGCCGTTTTCATGCTTAAACACAACCCCGACAAGAATATCCCTCTCAATGTAAATGTTCCGGCGATCCCTGAAGAAGAAATAAAGGGTGTTGTGGTTGCAAAACAGGGAAAAGCTCGTCTGATGGAATCCTTTGAAAAGAGGGTGGATCCGAGAGATAACATATATTACTGGCTGGCAGGTGAAACACAACTTTCCGAAATGGAAGAGGCGGACTCAGACGCATGTGTTCTGAAGAAGGGAATGATATCCATAACTCCGATCTATTATGATCTGACAAGACATGACGTCCTGGCAAATTTGGGTGCAAGCATAAAAGACTATTTTGATTAACGTACCATAAGTATTGGGATGGTGCTTTTACGTATCACATAGGAGGTTGTGCTGCCCAGTATCAGCTCTCTGAATCTGCTGTGACCACGGGCACCCATTACCATCAATTCTACGGAACCCTCCTGAATGAATTTTATGATTTCTTGTTCTACTTTTCCCCTTAATATTACTATATCGCTATCAATTTCTTCATATGGGTCAAGAATTTCCTCTATCCTTTTGCTGAAGTCCGCAGCCTGTTTAGATTCATCAGTGATGATAATAATCGACAGCGGCCAGCGGATCTTGTCACATAATTCCGCGGCTATTTTTAAGGCATTATCGGCCGATTCACTGCCATCATAGGCAAGCCCCATGCTCTCGATCTCCTGAAAACTGATGGGTGTGACCAGCACCGGCTTTCTTGATTTACGAACCACCGCCTCCGAGGTGGAACCGAGAAGACCGCCCTTGCTCAAGTGGGAGTATTCACCCCTCTGCGCAAGGAGAATCCAATCAGCATTTTCCCCCTCCTCCACGATCGCCTCGTTCACTATACCCCAAACCTTCTTCAATTCAGGATTCAGGCCAGACTTTTCACACCTTTCCCTGGATGTCTCAAGAATGGAATCAGCTCTCTCATTGAGGCTCTCCTTTATCACAGGGACAAATTCCTGATATGGTAAAAGACCGACGGAACCGGAAATATCACCAAAGAGCGGGCTCTCTATTATTCTGATATCCACCACATGCAGAACAGTCAGCCGAGCATCCAGCCTTTTGGCTATATAAATCCCGTATTCAAGGGCGGTCTTGCTGTAATCGGAACCATCCGTGGCAACGAGGATATTCTTAACCATTAGCTATTCCTTATCAAATTCTGACAGTTTTTTGAGCAAGTCTTCATACTCTTTCTCCTTGTCATCCCACTCGTCTTCATCGTAAGAGGAAAGCTCGCTACTATTTGTTTCCAGTATCTGGCCATCTTCGGAGTAACTGACAAATTTGCCATCCAGTATGCCATCCTCATACTTTGCCCGTTCTTTTACCTGACCATTTTTATAATAGGCGACGTATTCACCGTCCCTTTTATCATCCTTGAAACTTCCCTTTTCTTTTATCTGACCATCTTTGTAATATGAACAGTATTCGCCATCAAACTTGCCATCTTTAAAGTTTTCTTCATTTTTTATCTGGTCGTTCTTGTAATAAAGGAGGTATTCCCCATCGAGTTCACCATCCTCATTGTAATTCTCTTTTTCCCTGATCCTGCCGTTTTCATAGTAACAGACATATTCTCCGACCAATTTGTCGTTCCTATATGTACACTTTTCCCTGATTCTACCGTCTTTGTAATAGGAAACTGCCTCACCCTCTCTCAGGCCATTATGAAAGTTTAGTTTCGCTAATATTTGACCGTTTTCATAATAAGATAAATATTCCCCTTCCAGTTTGCCATTAAGATAGACCCTCTTCTCTCTTATACGGTTACTGTCATAGAAAGAATTTTCTTCTTTCCTCTTTTTTCTGAAAAACATAAGATACCCTTTTCTAAAACCTTCTATAACTTCAGGAGCTTCCACCTCATTCTAATTATAAAACCGCATCTTTACAAACATCTTCTCTTTATTTTTCAACAGCAAGATTATCTTATTTCTATTTACGAGTCGAGTAAAAAACGAACTGTTTAAAATGTACGCACGCTCAATCTCCACACCTTGTACATGGAGCTCCAATTAATCTCTTTTGTCCTCTGGTTTGAAGGACATATAGCGCCTTTCTAACCCAACTGTGCGGATTTTTAATTGACGAGGCAATCAAGATGAGCGACGGCCAGTGGCAATCTTACAAACAAGAACGATACAAGCACATAGCCGAGATGGTTACAGAGTTACAGAAAAACATATCTGTAATCCTGAATAGAAGAGACAAGGCAGAAAGACTCAGGAACAAAAGCGGCAACTCTTAATGTAGGGGTCTTTTCGACCCAGGCTACAATCCCATATTATTATACCCGGCATCGACGTAAATAACCTGACCGGTTATATTCCTTGACAAATCAGAACATAAAAATAGAGCGAGATTAGCAACATCATCTGCAGTATTTAGTCTGTGCAGTGGTGCAACTTCAATTTGATGATCCAGCAATTTTTCAAAATCTGTAATTCCTGATGCTGCCAATGTTTTTATAGGTCCTGAAGAGATTGCATTAATCCTTATCTTTCTATCGCCGACATCTCGAGACAAATATCTCACAGATGCTTCTAATGCAGCTTTGCACACACCCATTACATTATAGTGTGGAATGACCCGTACCGAACCAATATACGATATAGTTATTATACTACCTTCCTCGTTCATTATGGGATATGTTCTTTTTGTTAATTCCGTCAGCGAATAAGCGCTCACCTCCTGGCTTATCTGATATCCGCGCCTGTCAACTTCAAAGTATTTACCCTGTAGATGCTCTTTCTTTGCAAATGCGATACTATGAACCAGGAAATCAACATTTCCAAATTCCTGCTCTACTTTTTCAAAAAATAGGTCAAGTAAAGAATCATCAACAACGTCACAGGGAATTGCAATTGGGTCTTTCAGAGTTTTTAATAACGGCTTAACAGAACCTTCAACTCTTTCCTGGTATGCGAACGCGCTCCTCACACCGTTATTGTTCAGCGCTTCAGCAATGTGCCATGCAATACTCTGTTCATTAGCCACACCAAAAATAATCGCCTTTTTACCTTTAAGATTAAAATTTGCCATTTTTTTATCTCGAGGTTATATGAAATTAATTGAACCCGGAAGAAATACCTCTCTCATAGGATAATCCACGAAAAATAAACAAACCACCGAAGAGAGAAGAGCTATAAAAATATTAGACACGAAAAAGACAAAAAGCACAACAAGGTTTTTAAAAAATCCCTGAAAGATGAATGTTGTTGTGTGCTAACCCCACAATTCATTTTCATTGACACCCCATTTTGAGTTTAATACAAATGATAGTGTTGCGTGAGCCGATTATTCTTTCCACCTGCCTTTTTCTGAAACCATTATATTTCTTTCAAAAGAGATTTATAATTGGTAAAATTATAAATGTCTGTTTTATTGTAAGTTTTAACATGACCAAACAGAACTGTTGTGAAAAATGAAACTATATCCAATAGAAACTGGAACTTTTAAATTAGATGGCGGAGTGATGTTTGGCTTTATTCCAAAAGCGCTCTGGCAAAAAATTTATCCAGCTGATGAAAATAATCTTTGTAAGTGGGCAATGCGCTGTTTGCTGGTCGTTGATAGAGATCAGAAAATTTTAATTGATAATGGGATAGGAGATAAGCAGGATAAAAAATTTTTCAGTTATTATTATTTAAATGGCAATAATACTTTATTGAGCTCACTCGGGAAATACGGTTTTAGCGCAGATGATATTACCGACGTTGTATTAACCCATCTCCATTTTGATCATTGTGGCGGAGGAGTGAAATACAATAGAGACAGAAGACGACTTGAATTGGTTTTTAAGAATGCCACATACTGGTCAAGTAAACAACAATGGGATCTGGCCGTTAATTCAAATAGAATGGAGCAGGCGTCTTTTTTGAAAGAAAATATACTCCCAATGGGGGATAGCGGCCATTTGAAGCTCATCGACAGAGACAGTATCCTCTTCCCCGACTTTTCCGTAAAATTATTTAACGGACACACGCATGGTCAAATAATTCCGTTTATTAACTACCGGGGCGAAACTGTTGTCTTTACGGGAGATCTGCTGCCGTCAACTGCACATATCCCCTTACCTTACATTATGAGTTATGATGTCAGGCCACTTATATCATTGGAGGAGAAAGAAATTTTTTTAAATGAAGCAGTTGAAAATAACTATATTCTATTTTTTCCGCATGATCTATATAATGAATGTTGTACTGTTCATAAAACTGGAAAAGAGATTACCGTAAAGGAAACATTTCTGTTAAAAGATCGTTTTGGCGAATAAAATGATCTGTGGTGGCTCCGATCTGGGCTGACGAACCTGGTCTCACGGCAGCCGAAATAGCGCGTAACCTTGGCGTAGCAACATCAAGCATTACACGAGCGATAGGCAGGATAGAGGCCAAATAGGGATAAAATATTATGCAACGTAAGTAAGTACCGACGTCCCCATCCCTTCCCTGTCCCCGCATATCACAGGATGCTGATAACTTGTTGTGGTTTTGGGTTTAAAGTATCCCCATTGGCAAAATCATGAAAAGACAGATCGGTCATCTGGCTTCCGAAATGAGAAAAGTTTTCCTTTAACATATCTATAAACATTCTGACCGTGATCGAAAAACACAAGCGGTCGGAAAAATCGTATGATTTGGTATGCCTGGAAATATCAAAGATTATGTGCTGCAGTAGTTGCCCCGAAATTACACCCTTGTTATGATTCATAATAAGCCCGATCATGCTGAGGGATAATACTTTTATGTGATAACTGATCACTCCTCCCCTTTCCTTCCTGAAATCCGGATGATCAATAAGATATGATCTGTCTTCCAGCAAAGTCATATTGGGAGGAATATCATCCAGAGATTTTCTTTCAAACCACTGATCAAACTCAGGGAAAAGATGGGTATACACATCTTTTCCATACCCGCCATAGCCGGAAATATCAATGAGGGCATAATAATTCCGGTATTTCAGGTATCTTTCTTCCAGTTTATTCCGGCTGCCGTTTTCACAGCCCACCGCTACGAGCTTCCGTTCTATGATGTCACCTGTTAACTATTGGAGGTTAAGATGAATATCTTCTCAAAATCAGCCAGACGAAAACACCGGTGACATTTTTTATCTTCACCGGTAGTTTTCGATCACATCAGGAATCACGCCATAAGTGACCCGGGTCTCGGGATGGGGCAGACCCGGCCTCCTTTAAAGCACCTCGATCAGATGCTTATCAGGTGAGTTTTTCCCACAAAGAGAGCGGTGTTCGAAAAAACACCGCTCTCTCAATTATGGTACTGTTATGGTACGGTTAGGATTTCTCTACAACTTATCCGAGGTAAAAACCGGTCGGGTCAAGGGATCTGAGGATCGTAAGCTCCTCCGCGGTCGGGATAGTGGCTTCTACCACGTTGGGCGACACCTTGAGATCCCATGCGCAGTTGGCCTTGATCTTTTCAATTGACTGGCCGGGGTAAAACTCTGACAGGTACATCTCTTTGGTGGCATCGTCGAACAAATAGACACCCATGGTGCTAACCACAGTCGACGGTCCCCCACCGATCATGCCGAGTGCCTCGCGTTCCCCCGGGCCGCCCAGGAAGCCGGGAGTGGTAACGTATTCACATTTTTCGACGAACTTCTTTTTATCCTGGGGCATAATGGCAAGGACCCTTTTGCCCGAAGTCGCCATGTCGTTCGCGCCACCGCTTCCGGCAAAGTAGGTGAAGCTTTCCTTCTTGGACCAGTCCCCTGCGCCCGTCGAGTTGATGTTTCCAAACTTGTCGATCTGGGCGCCGCCGATGAAGGCAACGTCAACCTCGCCCCGCTGCAGGGCGGCCATGGTGGCCAGCATGCCGAATGTTGCATCGGCCCCGAGGAAAGCAGCAGGGTCATCCACGGTGATCGCAAGGGCCGGAGGCGCCGTCGCCCGGATAGCGCCTCCCTCGGTGAACATAATCATGTTCGGTGCGTGGGTGGCAAAGGCATATGCGGCCACCATAATTGGCAGTCCCACTCCCACGAAGACAACCTCTCCGTCTGTAATTTCCCTGGCACAGCGGATTGTCATAAGTTCTGTCAGTTTATAATCAGTCATAGTTAGTTACCCCCTTTCTTAGCAGCGATTGCGTCTTCGTAGGCCTTGAGCCGGTCATCAGTGTACATGGGCACACCCTTCCAGCATACCGGATCATGGTACCCGTAATCGACACCCATTTTTGGGCTCGGCGTAAAGCCGAGCTTGGGTTTCAGCCGATCCAGGCCTTCCTGGCCAAATTTTGATTTATATTTTTCTATGTACGCGGCTTGGTCCGCGCAGCCGTACACCCATTCATCAAGGAAGTGAGGCAGCAGTTCTGCGTGCCGCTCATATCTGCCCTGATACTGGCTGAAGCGGATGTCCAGGCCGTAGTAGCCGCGGCAGGCCGAAGGATGAGCGCCATACGGGCAGTGGACAACGGCCAGAGTCTTGTAGTAGGGGACAATCGTGCGGTCAGGATCGCTTCTGACTACTTCAGGCTCTACAATTTCCTCGGCTGTTACTATGACGCCCCGCTTTGTTCCCATGGCGCCGAATTCGTCGGTGACGCCGCGCGTTCCATAGGAGACCACATTGCCGAAGCGGTCGGCCTTCTGGGCGTGGATGATCGCCACGTCGGCACGCCACGCGCGCACAGCCATTATCTTCTCACCGGTGAAAGGATCTTCAACGAGCTTGAGGTCCATCGGGTTGTTTTTGGGCATATCCGTGCCGATATTCCCCCGGATGGGGATGAACGGAATGCCGAGAAAGCCTGCCATCATGGCGCTGGTGGCGCCGAAGTTGGAGATGTCATACCTCTTGAGCTTGCCTTCATTGAAGGCCCGGCGAATGGCATAGGGGGCCTTCACATACCAGTTCATGATCCAGGCGGTGTGAATTTCCGAAACACAACCGGCGCCCACCATGATATCCAGACCACCCACGTCGGTCGATGATTCGATAGTGGTCAGGTTCCTCTTCTTCTGTCTGATGATTTCGTGAGTCAGGGCCATGGGAACGTGAATCTGGAAGCCCCCATAGTAAAGTATATCGCCATCGTGGATGAACTTTGCTACCGCATCCTTGAGCGTCATTCTTTTGTCGAGATCCATGTAATCCTCCTTTTATTGTTAATAAAGATCAATTTAGTGACGCAAAAAATTTCTGGAAAGTAGTTCATACCTCCTTTCTTAGGGTTCAACAAACCCCCGTGTAATACGTTCCTCATAACATCTACGACATAGATAATAGACGTGGACATTTCCGCAACCAGTGCCATAGAGCTGAAGAAGAAACGTGCATTCAGAACAACTCTGCAGCATACATCTGCTCTCACAAAACCTGAAGTTCTCCTCAGGCTGGCCACATTCATCGCAATCACGGGGAAAGATAGACATATCCCTCCATTCCACGGTGAGCTTTTCTTTGACTCTTAAAGCAACCATCGGTATCGCGATAAGGTCGTTGAGGGTTATTATCAACCCTCCACCTTCAGGAAGCTATAAGAGGGATACTATCCCAGCCTTTTTGAACGACTTGCCAGCGTATCCCATAAAACACGTAAAGCTAACCTCGCGGGGTTACGAATTTGTCAGGATAGCACTCCTTTTGTACCACCTAACATTTCTGCTGATCATAACAGGCAGAACCTTCCTTATTGTTATGATTGAAGAATGTGCCGACAGATAAACACTTTCTTCCCCTCTGGGGAATTTTAAACTTGGCAGAGTATATAAGGATTTCCTTGTATGTCAAGTAAATTTTTTCAATTATTAAAAGTGAACTACTGAAAAGCCATAATCTAAAACCAAAAGGAGGTTTTGGGCATTGGAAAAACGAGGGTTTTTGCTCTCATAAAAGAGTATCGGCAAGATCCAAACGAATTTTCTATTTCTTACACAAAGAAATATTTCAACAGTACTCCATCAGGTACCGGTTATTTTTGCAGGTTCATCTTTGATGCACTCGTAAAAAGTCTCAAAATGTGTCATTTGTCATGCTGAACTTGTTTCAGCATCTAAACATTTCAATAAGTTAGAGACCCTGAATGATCCTGAAACAAGTTCAGGACATGATTTTGGGTGACAAAAAAAAGACTTTTTACGAACTTGTCATCTTTATTTAATAGTAGATTTCTTGTGTAAATCGTGATAAGCGAAAGTGAATATGTAATGTCAGAGATTAAAACGTATAAAGTCTTTCACCCTGTGTGAGGGTATTATGTGCTGATTATTGAAACCCTGTTTCTCAAAAAGTGGAAGCAGGGTTTTTGTGTTTGTGTGTGTTTCGTATTACTATTTTGATCCAATGCGGTATGAAATTTCATTAGGTTTCATTATATGGAGCTAAGATATGAACTATAAAAATGTGCCGGATGAACAATTTTTAGATAAAATAGAGAAAATGTTTCCACTGCTTGACGAATCGGGGAAAAGAGAGGACATGGGCGAACAAGGCCAGAATGACCTCAAGGCGGTTACGCTATCGATTCTGGATTCGATTCCACATGCAGTTATTGGCTTAAAAGATCGCCGGATTATTTTTGCCAACCATGCGGTGGAGTTGGTCTTTGGCTGGAAGATTGAGGAATTGATTGGCAAAAGCAAACGTGTGTTGTACCGAAGCGACGAAGAGTATGAAGAAATTGCCGGATATACATATCCGGCGCTTGAGAAACAGCGAACGTACAGTAGAGAATTTCATTGCCGGCATAAGGATGGCAGGGATATTGTTTGCCTGGTGAGTTCTTCACGAGTAGGTGAAATCCTGAAGGATAGAATGATTGTAGTAACGTACTCAGATGTTACCGGGCAGAGACAGGCCGAGGAATCATTGCGACTGGCAAACATTTACAACCGTACCCTTCTCGAAGCGTGTCTGGATCCACTCGTTGCCATTGATCCGGCCGGAAAAATAAGCTATGTGAATGCTGCAGCCGAGAAGATCACAGGATATTCACGGGGGGAATTGATTGGGACAGATGTTTCGAGTTATTTTACAGAACCTGAGAAGGTTAAAGCAGAGTACAGGAAGGTATTGAAAGAAGGGGCACTGTATAACTATCCCCTGGAAGTACGTCACAGGGACGGCCGTGTTACTCCTGTTCTCTATAACGCATCTGTGTACAGAGACAAGTCTGACAATGTTATTGGTGTCCTTGCCGCGGCACGTGACATCACAGAGCGCAAGCGAGTTGAAGAGGCATTACGGGAACATGATGGACAGTTTGAAACATTGCTGAAGGAACGTACGATAGAACTGACAAAAACAACCTCGCTGCTCGAACGTGAAGTTATTGAACGAAAATACACCGAAGAACAGTTAAGGGAGGCCCATGCGCGGTTATTGACGGTTCTGGATAGTCTGAATTCTTCCGTGTATATTATCGATATGGACACGTATGAGGTGCTTTACATCAATAAACATATGATGGATTTGTTTGGTGATGTTACAGGCAAAATTTGCTGGCAAAGTATACTAAATCAGCCAGGCCCCTGTGATTTTTGTGTCGATGAGAAATTATTAACGCCGGAAAGGAAAAAATCAGGCTTTTATATTTGGGAACAGTATCATGAGGCATTGGGGATATGGCTTCTGATTCAGGATCGGACAATGGCAATTCAGTGGATAGACGGGCGCACGGGGCGATTGAAAATTGCCACGAATATCAGTAAACACAAACTTGCGGAGGAGGCTGTGCATAAAACTCAACTCCAGCAGAAAGCAATCCTCGATAATATTCCAGATATGGCCTGGTTAAAAGACAGGGAGAGCAGGTATATCGCGGTGAATGAGGCCTTCGGTAAGGCTTGTGGTTTGAAGCCGGCAGATGTCGTCGGTCTTATTGATTCTGATATATGGCCTGCCGAGTTGGCTGAAAAGTACAAGGAGGATGATAAAAAAGTCATAGAGTGTGGTACACGGAAACAGGTCGAAGAACCCTTAGTAGGAAAAGATGGCCGGGAGAGCTGGATAGAAGCGATTAGGACGCCGATATATGATGACGGAGGCGAAATAATAGGTACTGCGGGGATTGCCCGCGACATTACGGAGCGTAAGCGCGCAGAAGAAGATTTGAAGAAACGGAAGTGGGAACTGGAAGTTAAGTCCAGGAATCTTGAGGAAGTTAATATCGCACTGAAAGTGTTACTCAAACAAAGAGAAGAAGACAAAACGGATCTTGAGGAAAAGGTTTTGTCAAATGTTAAGGAATTCGTAGAACCATATGTTGAAAAGTTGAAAAAAACACGGTTAAATGTCAACCAGATTGCCTGCATAAGTATTGTTGAAACCAATCTGAACGATATCATTTCTCCTTTTTTACGGAATTTAACCTCGAAATATTTACACCTCACTCCTCGGGAAATTCAGATCGCCAACCTCATAAAAGAAGGAAAAACCAGCAAAGAGATTGCAGAACTGTTGAATTCATCGCAAGGGGCGATAAACTTTCATAGAAACAACATCAGGAATAAACTCGGCCTGAATAAGAAGAGCACCAACCTCAGATCACATCTGTTGTCCTTGTCATAGTATAAGGTATTGACTGATATAAAGTTTATAATCAATTGGTATTGCATTTCTCACCAAGTTATCTTTAGAATACCTGAACAATGAAATTTTTAAAAAACTCCAGTTTCACCATTGTGGATAGCTGAGGCCCCAATTTTTCAAAGATTTCACAATAGATAACAGCGAGATCATATTCATATTCGAAATCTAACTACCTTCTGGAGGGAAAGGGCGCACGTGGCAGTGTATAGTAATCCCTTGTTCGGAAAATACCATCCTGTATGGAAAGGTTTCACAGTAGCTCTCGGATATAAATTAGAAGTAACAGTCAACAATAACTTCGTATTAAATTCACATAAAATCGCACATTGAGGACAGTAATTTCGTAAACATGAAGATTTTTTGCAAGCGATTTTCCATGAGATGCAGAGTACCACCAAGGGGGGTGCTATACCTATGACTTCATGTCTTCACCAAGCTAACCCTATGGATGTGCCGGCAAGCCATTCAATAAGTTAAGTTAGAAATGAACGTCGAGAATAGCATCCCCCCTGGTGGTACTCTGCATTTGACGTTTTTTTGTGTCAACAATAACCCGCAGTTTGTAAGGAAAAACCTCGGAGAAGTTTTATAGTTTATAATGGTTAATATCACTCGGTGAAAGTTAAATGTTAAGAAACTTATAGAACCATATGTTGAGAAGTTGAAAAAACACGGTTAACTGTTGACCAGATTGCCCGCGTGAGTAGTATCGAAACCCATCTGAAGGATATTATTTCTCCTTTCTTACGGAATTTAACCTCGAAACATTTACACCTCACACCTCTTGAAATTCAGATTGCCAATCTCATAAGAGAAGGTAAAACCAGCAAAGAGATTGCAGAACTATTGCATTTATCGCAGGGGGCAATAGACTTTCATAGAAACAACATCAGGAATAAACTCGGCCTGAAGAAGAAAACCAACCTGAGATCATATCTGTTGCCCTTGTCATAGTACAAGGTTTTGCCTAATATAAACCTTACAATAGTCAGATATTGCATTACTCGGTAACTTATCTTATTAGAATGTACGTATATAAGGGGGAATTTTCAAAATGTATCCCTGAAAAACAAAATTTATGGAAGGAGGGGATAGACTTTAAAGACAAGAGCTTTGCAAAATATCCATATTGTCATTGCGAGTGAAGCGAAGCAACCTCACAAGATGTTGATAATCCACGAGATTGCCGCGGTACTATGTGCCTCGCAATGACCGGAAACACAATTTTGCAAAAGTCTCAAGACGAAAAAGCTTAGTATTAAGTAGTTTGATTTTTTGTATGTCTTAACTTGCTGGAAGGAGGTCAAAGTATGGATTTAGAAAAGAGATATGCTGAAGTAGGTGTGCCGTTAGGGAAAAAGGCAGATGAAGATAAATTGCCTTATGTTCATGTCGTCGAAGGACAGGTTCCCTATACGTCCAAGCATCGTGCACCAGGTGTCGAAGTAACAGACCCTGGAGATGCAATACATTCTGGTATCTACGGAATTTCTGAGGTGGTGCATAAGGAGAGACCATATACCTGGTGGGGACCCAATCCTGACGAAGCCAGGGCTCTGAAGGTAAAGGAGAACAAGTTTCTCTATGATAAGAGAACGACTCTAAGTGATGCGGTAAAGAAATTCATCAGACCGGGGATAAACATTGGAGTTGCTGGATTCGTAAACACAAGAAACCCCTTCGCTATTTGCTGGCAAATAGTAAAGGAGGCCCTTTGCAACAAAACTGTCCAGGCGACGAATTTAACTCTATCCTATCAATCTCAATCTCTTGATGTTGAATGGCTTTTAGGCGCACAGATGTTGGACAGCAGCAGGGTAGAGGTAAAGAGGGTAGAGCTGTCCTGGCAGGCCTTTGAAGTCATCGGATCAGGCCCCATCTGGACTCACATGGTTCAAGCTGGACTGATTGAGGTTGATGACTATACCAACTATGGCGCCTCTGCCAGATTCAAGGCCGGAGCCATGGGCATACCTTTCATGCCGGTGAGAGACCACGGCGGCTCAGACATGGAGAGGGTCAACCGCGGCGTTATGCTGAAGTGCCCCTTCACGGGCAGGAATATTTATGTGCTTCCAGCCTGTCATCCCGATGTTGCCATAGCACACGTTACAGCGGCAGATATGTACGGTAATTGCAGGATTTTCGGATTCTTGAACACCTGTCCGGAGATTGTCGGGGCATCTACAGCGAGCATTGTGACCTGTGAGGATTTGATCTCTACCGATGAGATTCGAAGATACCCGAATCTCACCGAGATTCCGTTTCCAGCCGTTTCTGCGGTAGTCCCACAGAAATTTGGAGGATATCCCGGAGCTGTCTGGGGCAACTACTGGTTTGACATGGACCACTTCCGCGAATGGAGAGCTGCCGGCCTGGAATTGAGACTGAAAGGGAACATTGACCCGCTTAAGAAGTATTACGATGATAACTTCTACAGCTGCGACACCTTTGATGATTTCCTGGCCAAGAGAGGGTACAAGAAGCTTGCGGAACTGAAAAGATTAGACATGGGTCAGGCAGTGATAATCTAAGCACACTTATAAGGAGGTGTTGAAGCATGACTGATAAAAAAGTAAAGATTGGTCCTTTTGAGACGATTTGCTACACCGGTGCAAGAGCATTGGAAGATAAAACCATTGTCTTTGCGGGAACGGGACTGCCTATGCTGGCGTGCCTTTTTGCTCAGCGCACCTGGGCACCAGACATGAATATAATATTTGAAGCAGGGTCATTGGGTGTGCAGATGTGGATGGGCCTGCCCCTGTCCGTAGGAGACACCAGGGCATCCACCCGAGCTTGTATTATAAAAGGTTTATGTTTTGCCTTTGAAAGCCAGCAAAGGGGGTATTCGGACTTCGGCTTTATCGGCGGCGCCGAGATAGACAAGTACGGCAACATAAACTCAACCTGCTTTGGTGAGTATGAAAAACCTAAAGTCAGATTTCCCGGGAGCGGTGGCGCTGGAGCTATGGCGGCAAACAGCGACAGGATAATTGCCATAATGGCGCTGGAAAAACGCAGGTTCAGGGACAAGGTCTATTTTATCACCAGCCTTGGCTTCGGTGATGGTTCACCCGATTACAGGTGGACAGCGGGCGTCCATGGCAGGGGACCATACAGAGTGGTAACCGACGTGGCATTGTTTGGATACGATGTTGGTAATACAAACAGAATGATGCTTCTTGAATATCATCCAGACCTGTCAGTTGAGGCCATTCAGGAAAGGTGCGAACTGGAGCTGCTTATTTCTCCTGACGTAAAACCCATGCCGTTACCCTCAGAGGAGGATCTAAACCTTATGATTACTCAGGTTGATCCGGAAGCTTACTTCCTGGGTAAGACGGTAGCGTAATAAGTACTTTAAATTGACTGTGCTTTTTTAGTGGCACGCCAAACGGCGTGCCACTATTTTTTTGGGGGAGCTCAGAAGAACCTTCAGGACGGCATTCTTTGAAAGGTTTGCATAACTACATTTCTGGTCATTGCGAGTGAAGCAAAGCAATCTATTATGATTACACGGAGTTAAAGATTGCTTCACATTTGTTCGCAATGACATTATAGGCATTATGCAAACGTTTTTCTTTCTCTAAGCTTTTCCATGACTCCGGCCATTGTTGATTCCCACAATAAACTGACCAAAATATCCTGATTATATTGAACAAGATGCCGGATTTTCAGATTAAGTAGACAGGGGGACTGAAGTACATCAATCAGTCCCCCTGTCTTTGTTCTATCTGCGAGTTAAAAGATGATTCGGTTTGCGATTTTTGTTCTTTCATATACAAGAGGAACTGTTCATTTTTTCGCTTAACCTTAAAAGATTTCGGTGGCAGCCAGGCGCACATGTTCAGCTGTGACAATCATAGATTGTTCCTTTGCGGCAGCGATAAGTGCTCCTCGGGCAAGGTGATTCGCCTTCCTGAACAGACCGCC